>NZ_AQXV01000048.1:0-58684 GCF_000376965.1 Methanothermococcus thermolithotrophicus DSM 2095
ATGGATCCCTTTGGAAAGTATAAAACTGTGGTATCTGCAAGAGCTGCAGATAAAACCATACTGAAAAAATGTCAAGATGGAGGTATTGTTTCAGCCGCATATATATACGGTTTGGAAAATGGCCTCTTGGATGGTGTTATTGTTGCAGATAAAGATGACAAATTACAAACAACTCCTAAAGTTGCAACAACAGTTGATGAAGTTTTAGAGGCTGCTGGAACCAAATACACAGTCTGTCCAACTATAAGTGTGATAAAGAGTGCAGTTAGAGAGTATGGATGTGAAAAACTTGGAGTTGTTGGAACTCCATGCCAAATAATTGCAACTAGAAAATTAATGAAATATCCTATAGGATTTAGGCACGTTCCTGATAAACTGGCATTAATTGTGGGAATATTCTGTATGGAAAACTTCCCATACAATGGTATGAAAACCATCATCGAGGAACACTGTGGAATAAAGATGGAAGATGTTGCTAAAACTGATATTGGAAAAGGTAAATTCTGGGTATATTCCAAATGGGGAGATGTTAAATCCATCAAATTAAAAGAAACCCACCCATACGAACAACAATCCTGCCACGTATGTATGGATTACACAGCTGAATTGGCTGATATTTCCACAGGTTCGGTGGGAAGCCCAGATGGCTGGAGTACAGTATTCATAAGAACTGCTCAAGGAGAAGAGTTCTTTAACAAAATGGTTGAAGCCGGAGCATTGGAAGTTAAACCAATAGAAGAAGTTAAACCTGGTTTAGGATTAGTTGAGAAACTATCACTAACTAAAAAAGAGAAAAACGCAAAAGAAATCGAACATAGAAAAGAAATTGGATTACCAGTTCCTTATTAGAATCTTTAATTACTCACGGCTTTACCGTGATAATGCAAAAAGTTTCGTGAGTTCGACGAAACTTCGTTGGATGATTAAGCTTTCAGTTTTGGGATCCAACACTTTTTATAAAAGGGTTGGAAGGAGAATGGATTACCAGTTCCTTATTAACTATCTAAAAGGCACTACCAAGCATTTTCTTTCTATTTTTTTATTTATTCTATTTTATTCGGTGGAACTGATATTGATACTCTTTAACATACCCTTGGGACAGGATCCCACATGAAACTTTTAAAAAAAGTTGAACGAAAACGTTTAGGTTTTCGTTGCATTGAAAGTTTTCAACTTTCAAAGCTTGAAATTGCTTTGCAATTTCATGCTCGAAACAAAGTTTCGATTTCATCAAAATTAACATACCCTTGGGATAGGGTCCCCTATCGGCGTATCAATTATTCTTTTTCCTACGATGGTTTCCATTAAAACCCCATTGTATTCTGAGGTAACCTCGCCAATTATTTGAGCATTTTTTCCAAGAGGGTGACTTCTTAAAATTTCTAGAGCTCTTTCTGCATCATCCTTTTTAACTGCCATTACTACCTTACCTTCATTTGCAACTGTTAGGGGATCTATTCCAAGAGCATCGGCTATTGACTGCACTTCATCACTTATTGGTATTTTATCTTCATATATGGTTATTCCCAAACCGCTTTTTTCTGCCATCTCATTTAAGGAATCTGCCAAACCTCCCCTTGTAGGGTCCTTCATAGCATGAACTTCTATCCCCTCATCTAAAACCTTATGAATCAATTCATTCAAAGGTGCAACATCGGATTTTAAATCAGTCTCAAAATCAAATCCTTCCCTCGTAAGTAAAATCGCCATTCCATGTTCTCCAATATTTCCAGAAACTATTATGGTATCTCCTTCTTTCATTCCGCAGTCTCTTATCGCCTTTCCAGTATCCACAATCCCAATTCCTGCAGATGAGATTATAATATCATCTACATTTGAAACTTTTGTATCCCCGGTTATTACTGAAACATTTGCTTCTTTACAAGCTTCATTTATGGATTTCATGATTCTATCAAGTTTTTCTATATCAAAACCTTCTGGAAGTATCAAGGACAAGGAAATAGCAAGGGGTTTTGCCCCCATAACCGAAAGGTCGTTCACCGTACCACAGACAGATAATCTTCCAATATCGCCACCTGGGAAAAATATTGGCTTAACTGTATGACCGTCAACTGTAAAAACAATTTCTTTATCCCCTATAGGTATTGTCGATGCGTCATCTAGATCCTTTAATCCTATTCCTCCATTTACAGAGGTATTCTCCAAATTACCTAAAATTGTATTTTTAATTAGGTCTTGCATAACCTTTCCGCCAGCACCATGCATTCTAGTAATTCTCATAAAACCATCTCCAAATGTTTTAAAGCCATATGTCATATTATTCGATTATAATTTATAGTAGTGTGCATTTTAACTAACTTATAGATATTATAAAATTTAAAAATACAAAAAACTACTTTATTTTTAATTCAACGAATAATTAATATACCCATAAATAACTGTATTATTGGTGTAATGTAATATACACCACTATAATCCCCTATTCATCTAATACTTATAAATTATAATGTACATGTTATTATGATCTATAACTATTAATAATTCCAATTATCCAAATCGTATTATAAAAAGAATTTCTTAAAGAAATCGACAATTATATAAATTATCGTCCTTATATTGTTTAATAATATCATTTTAGTACTAATCACCATATGATTTTTTCTTATAAGAAAGGATGTGATAAATATGAACGCATTTTCATTTTTAAATATTAATACTAGAAATGGAGTAACAATGGTTTTAGACAAAGGTTTACCTCCCCATTTCACCAAAGACTACCTTAAAACCTGTGGAAAATACATAACATTTGCTAAATTTGGATGGGGAACCAGTGCAGTTCAAGAACGGGATGTTTTAAAAGAAAAAATAAGATACTACAAAGAATACGGAATTAAAGTGTATCCTGGAGGAACACTATTTGAAGCTTCTTTTTTAAAAGGGGTTTTTCAGGAATATTTGGATGAATGTAAAGAACTAGGATTTGAGTGTATAGAAATATCCGATGGTTCAATGGACTTAAGCCTGGAAGACCGAGCATATGCAATAAAGAAAGTTAAAAACGAAGGATTTCTTGCAATTACTGAAGTAGGAAAAAAGAGTATTGAAAAAGACAAAGAACTATCCATAGAGGACAGAATAGAACTTATAAATCACGACTTAAAAGCCGGAGCAGATTATGTGATTATGGAAGGAAGAGAAAGTGGTAGATCGATAGGACTATTCGACGAATGTGGAAAGATAAAGAAAGACGAACTTGAAACACTTGCTGAAAATGTAGATATTGAAAAAATTATCTTTGAAGCCCCAAATAAGAACCAGCAAGTTGAATTTATACTCAGATTTGGCAATAGTGTAAATTTAGGAAATATAGCTCATGATGAAGTTATTTCTTTAGAAACGTTGAGAAGAGGTTTAAGGGGAGATACCTTTGGAAAAATCTAATTGATCATACCCTGGATACGTAGTATTATAAACCTTAACTAAATCAAAATCATTGGCGGACATATAAACTGAGGGGTTCTAATAAAAGTTAGAGAATCAGCTGTAAAAAAGGAGAAATATTGGGGTAGTAAGGTCTACATGGAGTGTTGAATCAAATTTAATGAGCGTAAACCATTATTGGCGTAAAAAAGTTCATAACAGTGTGGTTACAAAAGTTGAAGAAAAAAGAGCTCGTATCCAGGTATGGATTTAAAAATCAGATAAATATATACTAAAAATTATAAACCTCTCTAATTTTTTCATTTGCGGCCCTTACAACACTCCTAAGTGGAATATTTAATTCATTTGCTATTTTTTTTAGATCTTCATACTCTGGCTTTATATTTACTACTTTATCCCCCAATTTTGAGATTTTAACATTGAATTGAAATTTTTTACCACATAATTTAATTTCATGCAGTTTTTCTGATCGACATGCTTTTATCTTTGTGAATTCGTTTATTCTTACCCCTAAAGTTCCTGTTTCTTCCATAAGAATTTCCACAAACTTTTCGTATTTTGAATAAGGGGCAATTACCGAAATAATATCCACAGGCCTGTTCTTTTTACCCATTGCAGATGTTACGAAAACATCAGGAGCTCCTTCTCTTAAAAGCCTTTCCACAGTATAGCCAATAACTTCCCCTGGAACATCATCCACATTTGTCTCAAGAATAACCGTTCTCTCTTTAAGTTTGGATGTCTCCATTCCTTCAACTACCCTAAGAACATTTGGGATGTCCTTCATCCTCCTTATCCCTGCCCCATAACCTACCTTAATTGGAGTTGTTGGAGGATAAACATCAACAATTTTATCTATAACATTTACCAAAATCGCAGCTCCTGTTGGTGTTGTAAGTTCAAAGTTTGCCTGTAAGTTTGAATACTTTATCTTATGTTTGCACAAAATTTCAAGGGTTGCAGGAGCTGGAGCTGGTATAATACCATGTTCCATTTTTACATGCCCTCCCCCAAGTGCTGGAGGTGTGGAATAGATATTTCCGTCTAAAAACCCATTTTTATCGAGTAAAAAGACAGAACCTACTACATCAAAAATGGTATCGAGAGAGGCCACCTCGTGAAGATGAAAATGATCTTTATGAAGTTTTTTTTCAGCATATATCAGATCATCTATAATATTTTCTGTTATTTTACGGGCTTTTTCGGACAAATTAAGTTTTTTAGATACTTTAACTATAGCATCCTTTAAATCTTTAGGATCCTCTAGTCTCTCCTCAGATATTTTCATGTCGAGTTTTTTTGCCATTATCCCATTTACCTTTTCTTCAACTACATCTACTTTAAACTCTTGGCAGTTTTCAAGTTCATTTATGGCATTTTCAAGTTGTTTAACTATTTCAAAAGATTCTGTGAGATCCAGAAGTGCAGAAATAAACATATCACCAGATATCCCGGCAATCTTTGGATCGATGATTAAAGTCTTCATAATTCCACCTATGAATAGTCGTTCCAACCATTTTTTACAATATTCTGCATTAATTGTGGAACGACTATAGAGAAAAGAATTAATTTTTTATATCTTTTAAATACTTTTATTTAAGTAAGATTTGTACAATTTATTTAACTATGTTATGGAGTCAGTCCCTATTTATTATATATTTATTCTCTTGCTTCAAATCTTGATTAGTATATTTGTTAGAGCTCGTAGAGAATTTTGTGTTTTGATAGTACCCCATGGTGATTAAATGTATATCTTAAAAATAGCCTACGATGGAAGATACAGTTTTCAAAAGCAGCCCCATAAAAATACAGTTTGTGATGTATTAATGGATACACTTGAAGAGTGTAATTATTTAAACGATGGGAGAATTATATACTACGGAGGAAGAACCGACAAAGGGGTGTCTGCACTTGGAAACTTTGTAGTTGTTGATTTGAAAAAAGAGCCAATTTTATCACATATTTACTCAAAATTAAAAGGAAAAGGCGTTTGGGTACTAGGATATCAAGAGATAGACGAAATCCCGGCGGTAAATTATAGACATTATAGGTATATACTACCAAACGAAGGCCACGATATTGAACTGATGAAAAAAGCTTCAAAGAAACTTATAGGAACTCATTCATTTCACAATCTATCTAGAAAGGACAAAAGCAAAGAAAGAGATCCAATAAGAACAATATATGATATTAAATTAAGTGAGAACGAATATTTCATTACAATTGATATAGTTGGAAAAAGCTTTTTATGGAATATGGTTAGAAGGATGGTTTCTGTTCTGTCCAAGGTCGGTAAAAAAGAAATTGAAAACTGGGACGAATATCTAAATAAAATTTTGAGTAAAGAACACAGAGAAGGTGTTTCTCCCGCCCCTGCAGAAGGGCTGATATTGGTAGATGCAAATGTTAGTTTAAACTACATCTATGATAATTACGTCCTAAAAAGGTTTAAAGAAGAATGGAAAGAAACCTGGAGAAAGAGTGTAATGACTATGGGAATCTGTAAAACCATTGATGCAACTATTTAAAGAGATGAGCGGCTATGTCACAATTATATATTTCATCGATAGGTGTGGATATATCTTCAAATGATGTTCAGACAAATCCAAGGGTAAACGAAAAAATAGAAAGAGAACTAAAATTAGAGCTATCAAAAATTGGGGTTAAATCTGCCTTAACAAACATTACTGGGGACGACATCGTAATTACATCCCTTGTTCCAGACAAACTTGTAGAAGAAACCAACAAAAAAATATTTCAGATGTTAAAAAAACATGCTGAAAGCTTTGATGATCTAGAAGGCGTTAGTAAAAATCCTGAAACTGCTGGAGAAGGAGTATCCTATGCCATTGCAGAAGCTGGATCAGAATACGGAGATTCAATAATAGTTTCATTTGATACATACTGTGGCGAAAGTATTGTAAATGAAATGGCGTTGTTTGTAGAAGAGATAGGTAGGAAATTTGGATACGATTCAAGCTCAAGTGTATCATCTAAACCAGTTGAAATCCCTGGAATAGGCTACTCTGGAACATGCACCGATGATCCGGTAGTTGTTATAACCATTGAAAATATTCAAAATCTACCAAAATTAGCTGGAATGATTTATGGGGGACTTTTAGGGTTTGATAGAGTTTACTTCACAAGAATGAGCTCTCCAACAAATATAGTGCCACCAGGGGTAATATACACAATGTCTGCATTCTTAAACGGAAATGTTATTGATTTGTACGATGGCATAATAGGAAGATTTAACACAATTGGTTAAAAGTTAAAAGTTCAGATAAATAATTTAAAAAATTAGTGGGAAAATATGGATTATCAATTTGTATTACTGGCATTCACATCATTATTTGCAATAATAAATCCCGTTGGGCTAGTTCCAATATACGTAGCATTAACTTCTCAATACACTCATGAAGAGAAACTTAAAATAATAAAAAAAACCACAATGGCAACTCTCTTAATATTGGTCACCTTTGCACTGATGGGAAAGTATATTCTATTATTTTTTGGAATATCCATTCAGGCATTTAGCATAGCAGGGGGAATATTGTTATTCACTATTTCATTAGATATGCTTCATGGGAAAATTTCAGGAGTTAGGCATTCAAAAACAGAACAGGAAGCTGCAACAGAATTGGATGATATAGCAGTCATCCCTCTTGCAATGCCATTATTGGCAGGTCCCGGAGCCATAACTTCAGTAATAGTCCTAATGACAAAAGCGCAGGGCTATAATGATAAATTAGCAGTCCTCTTAGCAATATTCCTTTGTGTTATTGCTGCCCATGTGACTTTAAAATCATCGGAGAAAATAGAAGATAGACTAAGTCCAATAGGAATTAAAATAATGACAAGAATGATGGGGTTAATATTGGCCGCTATATCTGTCCAAATGATGTTGGGAGGAATTAAAGAAATATTCTTTTAATCTTTTTTAATATTATTTTAATCATCTCTTTTTAAAGAAAACTATATTTAATCATCCTTCTTTAGATATACCGTCTGAGTCGGGAATGCCATTTCAATACCTTCTTTTTCAAATTCTTCCTTTATTTTCAGGTTTATTTCATCTATTGTATTTAAGTAGTAATCAAAACCAAAATTTCTGATAAAGTATTCTACCCTTATGTTCAGAGAAAAATCCCCAAACTCTTTAAATGTTATTCTTATAGGCAGTATAACTCCGCGGTGCTCATCTAAAATGTTTTTAATTATTTCTTTGGCTCTCTTCAATTTTTCAACTGGAGTATCGTATGTTAGACCAATATTAATCAAAACCCTTCTCTTTCTCATTGCAGAGAAATTTTCAATCTCTGTTCTTAGAATGTTCGCATTTGGAACCACAATTAAACTATCATCAAATGTCCTAATTCTTGTGCTTCTAATGCCTACTTCCTCCACAATTCCTTCGGAGCTCCCAAATTTTATCCAGTCCCCCATGCCAAATGGCTTATCCATTATAATCAAAATCCCTGCAATAAAATTCTCCACAGTTTCCTTTGATGCCAGTGCTACCGCCAAACCTCCAATACCCAATCCTGCAAGGAGTGTTGTTATATCGTAACCAATATTATCCAACATCACCAAAAAACCTATTACTATAATTAAAATCCTCACTAACTTCCTCAAAGGAGGAATTACATGATCATCTAACTTAGTTTCCGACTTTTCTGCAAGTGGGGCGATGAATTCGATAATAAAATCATCAACAAACTTAACAAGAAACCAAACTCCAGATAATGTAACAACAACGTTAATAGCCTCATTAGCTAGAATTCCAATCTTTTGTGGGAGAACTAGATAGTTTAAACCATACCAGAAAAATCCTGCAAAAATCAAAATTATTAAGGGCATATCGAGTGCATCTAAAAGTATGTCATCAAATTTTGTTTTTGTCTTACCTGCAAGAGCTCTTAAATATTTTGTAGTTATAATTCTAACAAGTTTTCCAAAAAATACCCCTAAAAAAATGAAAACCAAAAATAAAATATAATTTTTTAGTGGATTTCCCAGATATATGGCATCCAGTATCGTCATAAAGTCACCATTGGCTATTTATTCAGCCTTTCCCTTATAGGCGTTAAAATTTTTATGATTTCCTCAGAAACTACGTTTTTTAAGTCCATAGGATGTAAACCCTCAATATATGCTGATTCTAATTCTTCATAGCTGTTAAAAGTTACATCTCCACCGAATTTTTCAGGTCTTTTTACGGTAACCGGATATTCCAAATAGTACTTTGCGATTTCCATTATAGGGTTACCTTCAACAACTTTAATTGGACAGTATGCCTTTTTTATCTTTGATTTTATTGTATTTGGTTCATCATCTACTGCTATAAAGTTTCCTTTTGAAGATGACATTTTACCTTCCCCATCTAACCCAGTAAGTACTGGGTTATGTATACAAACCGGAGCTCTGAATCCCATACTTGGTAAAACTTCCCTTGCAAGCATGTGGATCTTTCTCTGTTCCATTCCTCCAACTGCCACATCAACACCTAAGTGTTTAATGTCGTTCACCTGCATGAGGGGGTAAACCACTTCTGCAACTTTCGGGTTATCATCGTCCCTTGCTATAACTTCCATACTTCTTCTCGCTCTTTTTAATGTGGTTTTTAATGCAAGTTGATATACGTCCAATGTGTATTCCCTTTCAAGTTGGAATTCACTACCGTAAATATAGGTAGCATTTAAACCCATGGCTTCAAATACTCTTTTGTTGTATTCTGCCAATTCCCTTATTTCTTCCATTGTTCCTTTCTGGTTCAGGTAGGCGTGTAAGTCAGCTAACAGTATAATAACTTCAAAACCTGCATTTTGTAAATCTATCATCTTCTTAATTTGAAGGTAGTGCCCCAGATGTATTTTTCCACTGGGCTCAAAACCTATATATGCCTTTTTTTCTTTCTTGTTTATTACTTCCTTTAGTTCTTCAACTGATACAACTTCTAAAGCGTTTTTTAAAATATCCTCAATCATTTTTTCACCTGAACGAAGTGAAGGTGAGTTATAAAAAACCTTCGGTTTTTTATTCAATCCCTCTACCTAAATTATAAAATCAATAAAAATGATAAAATAACCATACATATATTTAATATATTAGTATTGTGACATATAGAATGTAAGGTTTTTATATTTTCTCAATTGCGGTAAAGTTGTGATATAATAGATTTTATGTCTTACTACTAAAACCTGACCTTTAAGATTTTATCCACAACCAATTCCCATACTACTATTTTGGATATCATTTAATTACTATTACTATAATTTATTAGTTTATTGATTATACGTGGTGCTGCCTATGAAAAGGGTTATTACTGTAAAGGGATCTAACAAAGAAATCATGGAAATATGTGATGAAATATCTAAGATGAACATTGACTGTGCCATTGAAACAAAAAAAGCAAGTTATTCAGAAGATATCGATGCCAGTGAAAATATAATAAGAATAAAAATATATGGTTACGATAGAAACAAAATGGTTGAAAATCATAAGGATATTTTAAATTTAATAAACAGAATACATAAAAAATATAGTGCAGATTCTCGAGGCTTTTATGAATATAGATTGAGTGATCTGAAAGTTCCTATAAACAAGGAGCTAATAATTGACACCCTTGAAGCTTTAAAAATTAATTTTAAATACATAAAGGATGAAAACTTAATTAAGTGCCCAGTTGAAATACAAGAACTTAACAAGATTTTAGAAGAGCTCCATGCCATAAACTCAGAGCTCAATTTTATGAACATTGGATCCAAACCTGTAAAAAATGTCATTGTATTAGCATCCTACATGACTGGAAGAGCTGTTGAAGATATTATTGATGAATGTCTTGAAAAAGAATTTTTCAGGGAAGAAGACGAAAGAATTGTATTAAACAAAGACATTAATCTAGTTAAAAAACATTTGTTAGAGGGAAACAATGAGTGAGTTTATAAAAATAATCCATAAAACAGAAAATGATATTGAACTAGAATTATTAAATGAAGACCATTCCTTATGTAATGTTCTAAAAGACATTTTATTAGAGAAAGATGGAGTTTTAATGGCCTCCTATGCTATAGACCATCCAGTTTTAGATCCTGAAACTGGTAGGTACATTTCCAATCCAAAGTTAATTATTAAGACCTCAGAAGGAGTTAATGCAGAAGAAGTTCTAAAGGATGTTCTAAAGGAAGTAATAGGGTTATGTAATCAAGTTTTAGAAGACTTATAAACTAGCTATTCAACTAAATATATTTCTCCAAGTGTGGAAATGAAAGAAGTATAAAGACCAAAACACGGTCAAAAAACTTCCAAAAAGTTTATAATATATATTATCATAATCTTTATATAATAGATATTTTATAGTAGGTTTGCTCCATGTTCAAAACCGCATATTGCGGTTAATAAATACAGGAGGCCACAACATGGACAGAGAAAATATATTGAAAGCAGTGAAGGAGGCTCGTTCTCTCGCAAAGCCGCGAAACTTCACACAGTCACTAGACTTGATTATAAACTTAAAAGAACTTGACCTCTCAAGACCTGAAAACAGGTTGAAAGAACAGGTAGTATTACCTAACGGGAGAGGCAAGGAACCTAAGATAGCTGTAATTGCAAAAGGTGACTTAGCGGCACAAGCTGAAGAGATGGGCCTCACTGTTATAAGACAGGATGAATTGGAAGAATTAGGGAAAAATAAAAAAATGGCTAAGAAAATCGCTAATGAACACGATTTCTTTATAGCTCAGGCAGATATGATGCCACTTGTAGGTAAAACTTTAGGTCCTGTTTTAGGTCCTAGAGGAAAAATGCCACAGCCAGTTCCTGCAAATGCAAACTTAACCCCACTGGTTGAAAGACTTAAGAAAACAGTTTTAATAAACACGAGAGATAAACCATTATTCCATGTTTTAGTTGGAAACGAAAAAATGAGTGACGAAGAACTTGCTGAGAACATTGAAGCAATTCTAAACACCGTTTCCAGAAAATATGAGAAAGGGCTTTATCACGTTAAGAGTGCATATACAAAACTTACAATGGGGCCGCCAGCCCAAATAGAAAAATAAGGGGTTGAAAATATGATAACGGCAGAATCCGAACATAAAATTGCCCCTTGGAAGATTGAGGAAGTTAACAAATTAAAAGAATTACTTAAAAATGGCCAAATTGTCGCATTGGTAGACATGATGGAAGTCCCTGCAAGACAACTTCAGGAAATCAGGGACAAAATTAGGGGAACAATGACCCTAAAAATGTCAAGAAACACCTTAATCGAGAGGGCTATCAAAGAGGTTGCTGAAGAAACCGGTAACCCAGAGTTTGCAAAATTAGCAGACTATATCGATAAAGGGGCAGCAATCATAACCACAGATATGAACCCATTTAAGTTATACAAAACCTTAGAAGAAAGCAAAAGTCCTGCACCTATAAAAGGTGGGGCAGTTGCTCCTTGCGATATCGAGGTTAAAGCGGGATCAACTGGAATGCCTCCAGGACCATTCCTAGGTGAATTAAAAAGCGTAGGAATTCCTGCTGCAATTGAAAAAGGTAAAATAGGAATTAAAGAAGATAAAGTAGTTGCTAAAGCTGGAGAAGTTGTTTCACACAAACTCGCAGTTGTGCTCTCTGCATTGGGTATAAAACCTGTTACAGTAGGTTTAAACTTATTAGCAGCTTACGAAGATGGTGTCATTTACACACCAGATGTGTTAAAAATAGACGAAGAAGAATTCGTACAAAAAATACAAGATGCTTACAGCAAGGCATTCAACTTGTCAGTCAACGCTGCAATACCAACAGCACAGACAATCGAAACATTGTTGCAAAAAGCATTTGCTAACGCAAGAGCTGTATCTATTGAGAGCGCATTCTTGACTGAAAAAACCACAGATGACATCCTTGGAAAAGCATACTCACAAATGCTTGCTGTTGCAAGAGAAGTTGGTGACGATGCTTTAGATGATGAATTAAAAGAAAAATTATCTACTGCAGTTGTTGAAACCAAAGCTGAAGTAGAAGAAGCTAAAGAAGAAGAGAAAGAAGAGAAAAAAGAAGAAGCAGCTCCTGCAGCAGCTGGTTTAGGATTACTCTTCTAAGTTCTTAAAAGTAGTAAATATTCTAACCGAAAAAAATATATATTCAAATAAATAATCAAAGAAAAAGGAAATTTATATTCGGAGGTGTAATTATGGAATACATATACGCATCATTATTATTACACTCAGCAGGTAAAGAAATTACAGAAGACGCTGTTAAAGCTGTATTAAGCGCAGCTGGTGTTGAAGTAGAAGACGCTAGAGTTAAAGCTTTAGTAGCTGCATTAGAAGGAGTAGACATTGAAGAAGCTATCGAAAAAGCTGCTATGCCAGTTGCAGCTGCAGCAGCTCCTGCAGCAGCTCCTGCTGAAGAACCTAAAGAAGAAAAGAAAGAAGAGAAAAAAGAAGAAGACACCACAGCTGCAGCTGCAGCAGGTCTCGGTGCTTTATTCGGATAAGTTTGCAACTTTGTTTGCAACAAATTTCTTCTTTATTTTTTATTTTAGGCAAATTAATCCATATATTTAAATATACTATATAAATATTTATATAATATATAACCAAAACATATAAGGTATATAAATACATGGTGAAAAGGATGGAACCTGAAATAAAAATTGTAAACGTGGTTGTCTCCACACAGATTGGAACAGATATAGACTTGGAATATGCTGCTGATATATTAGACAATGCAGAATACGAACCTGAACAGTTTCCTGGCTTGGTTTGTAGATTAAGTGATCCAAAAGTTGCATTGCTTATATTTAGAAGCGGTAAATTAAATTGTACCGGTGCTAAGAGCAAAGAAGATGCTGAAATAGCGATAAAAAAAATAATAAAAGAGTTAAAAGACGCAGGAATGGACATAATAGATAATCCAGAAGTTAATGTTCAAAACATGGTGGCTACAGCAGACCTAGGTATTGAACCTAACTTGGATGATATCTCAACACTTGAAGGTACTGAATACGAACCTGAACAGTTTCCTGGTTTAGTTTACAGACTGAGCGACCCAAAAGTTGTTGTCTTAATATTTGGCAGTGGTAAAGTTGTTATCACCGGCTTAAAGAAAAAAGACGATGCATATTTAGCACTTGATAAAATCTTGAGCACATTAAAAGAACTAGAAGAAGAATATTACTAAATTTTATTTTTATAGTTGGTCGCATAATTAGTACTATATCGACGTTAATATACCCATACCTATGACCACTATATTTTGAACATCAACTTGATCTACTTTTTAAAATCATCATAATGTCTCATTGTTCAAAAGTTGTCTAAAAATAAGTTTAATAGTGATATCGTGATTGCAATAATCGACTACAATGCTGGGAATTTAAGAAGTATTGAAAAAGCTGTTGAACTATATACTAACGATGTAGTTGTAACTAGCGATCCTGAAACCATTTTAAGTGCGGATAAACTTATATTACCTGGTGTGGGAAATTTCGGAGACGCGGTGAAAAACTTATCCAAAAGCGTAGATAAAGACGAGAGCTCATTAAAGGATATTATTAACAATAGCATCAATAAAGTTCCATTCTTAGGCATATGCTTAGGGATGCAGTTGCTCTTAGAGAGAAGTGAAGAGAACAGTGCTTTAAGTGGTTTAGGTGCCATAAAAGGAAATGTAGTTAAATTCAAAGACGTAGGAAAGATACCGCACATGGGATGGAACAACGTAGAACAGGTTAAAGATATTCCACTTTTCGAAGGAATAAAAAATAACGAATACTTTTATTTTGTTCATTCCTATCACGTAAACCCTTCAGAAAAAGAAGTTATAGCAGGTCTATGCGAATATGGATATAGTTTTCCATGCGTATTGAACAAAGATAACATATACGCTACGCAATTTCATCCTGAAAAAAGTGGAAAATCTGGCTTAAAAATGATAGAAAACTTTGTAGAATTAATTTAAAATAAAAATTAATAATGCTATTGAAAGTATTAAAATACTTCTTTTAATTTAGCCTTGGCTTTCTTTTTTAGATAGAAGTTTCCGAGAATTCCTGCAACTATTGGAAGTGGCGTGGCAATATAGATCAATCCTCCAAAAACTGCATGGAGCTTTTTAACCCTTGATGTAGGCATTTTGAAAATTGTATCTTCCTTTCTAACTGCCGATTTTAATAAAATTTTTTCCGATACATAAACTACATTGTAGCTCCATAGAATTATATCTGAAAGCGGAGTTGGAGCTCCTCCAAATGAAGTTTTCCTCTTAACTATTGCATCATATAAATCATCAGCTGAATTTCCCTTAAATTTTGTATGGCCATTTCCAACCATCTTAGCAAGATGAGCATCACTATTACCTAAAACTGCTATAGGACATTTGTGATAGTTTTTCATAATTCTATCCAATGCAAGATTATTTACAATACCATCCCTATGGTATGCATTGAATACCTCAGCTCCATCAAGTTTCAATTCAAAAATTTTATCTCCAAGGGCCTTACATATTGGGCTGTATGGATGGGGAGCTATTGCCAAACCTCCTTGTTCGTGTATTTTTTCGATTGTTTCCTCTGCTGACAGTCCAGCTGGAATTTCTTGGTTTAAAAACAAACCAATGATCTCCCCATCCTTTGACATTATCTCGCTTCCCACAATGACCTCAACACCATATTCCTTTTCCAGTTTTTTGGTTTCTAGAGCTCCCCTTATAGTATTATGATCTGTGATTGCCACAACATCTATATCGTTTTTTCTTGCCCATTTCATCACATTTTTTGGTTCTTCCACAGAATCTGGGAATTTTAAACCCATGTATTTCATCAATCCCGAATATTTGGTGTGTATGTGCATATCTGCTTTGATATTATCTTTATCCATAAAATCCCCCAAATATCTTTAAAAATTACCCAAAGAGTTTCAAAACTTTAGGAATGTTATCAATAATATCCATTGAAGTGTAATAATATCCCTTTTTTTTCAGCATTAAATCTCCACAGTAACCATTGATAAAAGCTCCACAACAGGACGACACAAAAGGTTCATTTTTAGCAAACAATGCTCCAATAATCCCACAAAGAACATCACCAGTACCCCCAACAGTCATTCCAGGATTACCGGTTTTATTTATCTTGATCTTGTGTCTATTGAATATTATGTCGTATCTTCCCTTTAAAACTATCGTTGAATTAAAGGTATTTTGTTCAATATACTCTTTCATATATTCAAACTCTCCTTTGTGGGGTGTAAAAATAAAGTTATCCTTAAATTCAAAATTTGAATAATCTATTACTTTTATAGCATCTGCATCAATAACAACTTTTTTATCAGTCTTTTTAAGGAAAGAGTTTACAAATTCCTTAGTTCTATTATTCACTCCTAAACCACTACCCAAAACTATACAATCATATTTTTTGGAAACCGACAGTATTTCATCAATATGCTCCTCTCCAACATAATCGCCTTCTAATTCATAACCCATTAATTCAGGATAATTCCTTAATGCATCCATAACATTCCTTACAGAAGCTACGGTTACTAAATCGGCCATTTTTGAAGCTGCCAGTGCGGATAAAATCGGAGCTCCGAAAAACTCCTTTGAACCGCCAACAACTAAAACTTTTCCATTCTCTCCCTTATGTGAGTCTGAACCTCTTTTAATCAGTGTTTTAAAGTCTCCAGTACCGACGATAAACTCTGCAGATTTTGGAATGCCTATTGACTTAACAACTAAATTATCATCATTTGAATTCCTACTGGATTCGAAAACCGAAGGTTTTCGTAACCTACTGGATTCGAAAATCTCTGATTTTCGTAATATGGTCTTTCTCTTGTGGAATGTAACAACCTTGTCGGCATTTAGATCTCCAGTTTCAACGTCCACACTTACTATTTTTAGGGATTCTTTAAATTCTTTTTTTATTCTGTTTAATTCAGTTACTGCAGTTTTAAAAGGCTCCCTTAATTCCCCCTTAACTCCAGTTCCCAACATTGCATCTATTACAATAACTTCGCCTTTTTTTGTATTTTGTTCAATCCTTTCAATTATGTCCAAAATATCATTGGGTAATATAACTTCTTCAATGGTTAAATCCCCAAATTCTGAAATGTTTTTTAAAATCTTAAAATTCTCCCTACTTTCATAGGTTTTTATATTCTCGCTCCTGCCGAGTAAAATCAGGCTAACATCATAACACTTAGAAAGATGTCTGGCAACTACAAACCCATCCCCGCCATTATTTCCTGTCCCACAAAAAACATATATTTTTTCGTTGGAATTAAGAATTTTTAAGAGCTCTTCATACACTGCCCTTCCAGCATTTTCCATAAGTAAAATTTTTGGAATTCCAAGATATTCACAGTTGTTATCTATTACTTCCATTTCTTTTGGGGTTATGACATCCTTTTCTTTAATATTTAACTTATTGACTATGTACCTAAACATTTGTAGGTCTTTTTGAGGTACTTTATTGTCGATAGTTTCTTTTTTCATTCTAATCCCCTTTCATCATATATCCTAAAACCGTATTATAGTGTGTACGAATTTATAGTCTCGGACATAACAAACTTAAATATATCCTTCAAAATATACCTACTCAACTTCGTTGAGTAGGTATCGGGTTTTGGAATCACCAACGAAGTTGGTGAGCTATGAAAACCGTTAGGTTTTCGTTCAATCAAAACCTCTCGACGAAACCGAAGGTTTCGTGAGTTCGACAAAAACCAAAGGTTTTTGTGAATCGACAAATCACTTTGTGATTTGTCTCGATCAGCAAATCGAAGATTTGCTTCGATTTTTTAAAAGGTTTTGTCCTACACTATACATTCATTATAATTCCAATAAGAAATTTAAAGAAAATTAAAAAAATTTAACTTAAATTTAAACATAATAAATTAACACCGAATTTACTAAATCTCAATAATTTCTTTGACGCATACTTGATATAATCCAACATACAGATATATACACAATGTAGGATACTAAAGTATCTATATCTCAAACTATATAATTTTTTTATATTTTAAAATAAAAAATAAAATTATAACCGTTTATCGGGGGGAAAATGTGAATGATTTTAACCATTTATTTAATCCAAAATCAGTTGCCATTATTGGAGCTTCTGAAACTGAAGGAAAAGTTGGGTACTCCATACTTAAAAATTTGATATCATTTAAAGAAAAAGGTGGCGAAGTATATCCAATAAACCCAAAGTATGAAGAAATATTGGGCATTAAATGCTACAAATCAGTACTGGATGTTCCAAATAATATAGATCTGGCAGTTGTAGTTGTTCCTGCGCAGTTTATTCCTGGAGTCATGGAAGAGTGCGGTAAAAAAGGAATAAAAGGGGCCGTGATAATCTCAGCAGGATTTTCAGAAGTTGGAAATATTGAACTTGAGGAAGAAGTCAAGAAAATAATAAAAAAATACAATATAAGAACAATAGGTCCGAACTGTTTAGGAATAATCAACATGCATAACAGATTAAACGCATCATTTAGCAAGGAATACTTTAAAGAAGGAAATATAACTTTTATTTCACAGAGTGGTGCAATATTAACTGCAATATTGGACATAGCTCCCCTTTTAAATCTTGGATTTTCAAAAATTATTAGCATGGGCAATAAGATAGATATTCAAGAAAGCGATCTAATGGAATACCTGGCAGAGGATGAAACTACAGAAGTTATTGTACTATACATTGAAGGTTTGAAAGATAGTAAGTTCATAGAATCTGCAAAAAAACTTGCCAAAATTAAACCGGTTATTGTATTAAAAAGTGGTAGGACAGAAGAAGGGGCAAAAGCAGCTTCTTCCCATACTGGAAGTTTGGCAGGAGATATCCAAATATACTCTGCAGCATTTAAAAAGGGAAAAGTGATAACAGTTGAAACTTTTGAAGAGCTCGTAAACTTAATGCACGTATTTTCAACTCAACCTATCATGAAATCCAACAAAATAGGTATAGTGACCAATGCCGGCGGTTTTGGAGTATTGGCTGCAGATATGTGTAAAAAGTATGGACTAAAACTTGGAGAATTTGAAGAATCTACAGTAAATGAGTTAAAAAAATATCTTCCAAAAACATCATCCATTTCAAATCCTCTTGATTTAATTGGTGATGCAGACACTGAAAGATACAAGAGGTCACTAAATATACTTAAAAAAGACAAGAATATAGACGGTTTATTGGTTATTCTGACTCCGCAAGAGATGACCAAACCTATGGAAGTTGCAGAGGAAATAATCAATATAAAAAGATCCATGGAATGTGAAAATAACAATAAGCCAATTGTTGCATCCTTTGTTGGTGGAAAATCCATTAAAGGGGCAAAGAGTCACCTGCGAAAAAATGGAATACCTGCGTATATTTCCCCAGAAAATGGTATTGAAGCACTATCAAACCTGTATAATTACTATTTAATGAAGATAGAGGACGAGAATATTGAATATGTAAACAAAATTAGAGAAGAAGTTCTTGAAATAAAGAACAAAAATAGTGAAACTATCGAGAATTTACTTAACAATCCAAATGAATACAATGCCAAAAAATTCTTAGAGCTCCATGGGATCAACACCCCAAAGAGATACTTGGCAAAAACTGCTGAAGAAGCAAAAAAATATGCCGCTGAGCTGAACAATAATGTAGTTATGAAAATATCCTCTTCAGACATTCTTCATAAATCGGATGCAGGATGCGTAGTTGTAAAACCTGAAAACATTGAGGAAGCATTTAACACCATAATGGAAAATGGAAAGAATTATTTGGCTAGAAACAAACCAGATGGAATCATTGACGGAGTGTTAATTGAAGAATTTGTTGAAGGATTGGAGCTCATAGTTGGTGGAAAACGGGATAAAGTGTTTGGTCCTGTAACCATGGTGGGGCTTGGAGGTATCTTTGTAGAAGTTTTAAAAGATGTTTCATTTGGAATTCATCCAATAACAAAGGAATACGGTCTTAAAATGCTAAAGGAGCTAAAATCATACAAAGTCCTTGAAGGAGTTAGGGGACAACCTAAAAGAGATATAGAATTTATAGTGGAATTAATAACAAAAATCGGAGTGATTATGGAGCTCTACGATGAAATAAAAGAAATAGACATCAATCCGTTATTTGTAAAAGAAGATGGAAAAGGTGGATGTGTAGGCGATGCACTGATAATAGTCAATAGTCAATAACCAATTAATCAAAATAAATGACAAAATATAATTAAAGATAAAATCGATATTAAAATAAAATTTAGACAGAGTATCCGGCTCCTATTCACTAACTTAATCCCGTCTGGGTTCTTAAGTTAGCAAGAGCCGCCACCAAATCCTTTAACAGCTAAGCGAGGTCCACCAAATAGTGATTTTTTCAGTATTATGTGGACTTCATTTAAAAACTGCTTAGCTATTTTGTCCAGATATATTTTGAAATCTCCTTCATAAATTAATTCATCGCCTTCTTTTGGAGATTTCAAAACATCTATTGAGAATTTAGGTCCTGCTCATCCAAACCCTTCAAAGAATATTATTAAAGAATCGGAATCTCCATGCTTCAATTTCTCCTTAATAAAATTCATTGCATCATCAGATATAGTTACTGGTACCATAAGATCATCACCTCGTACCTATAAATAGGATATTAGATTTTATAATATATAAATGTTGTGACATAAACATGCACATATGCGTTATAACAAAATATATTATGTAAAATCAATTACTAACACAATGACGATTAAAAATAATATAAAAAGATAAGTATATATAAAATAATAAGATGTAAATAACTATAACTGTAGATTTAAAGGTTTACCAATATTATCAAACATTATTAAATCCGATTAACATCGTGGAGGGAATTTTATGCAAATGGTTCCAACATCAGGATACGACAGAGCAATTACAGTTTTTAGCCCTGAAGGAAGGCTTTACCAAGTCGAATACGCTAGGGAAGCGGTAAGAAGAGGTACTACAGCGGTGGGCATTAAATGTAAAAATGGGGTTATTTTAGCTGTTGACAGAAGAATAACTAGTAATTTAATAGAAACGTGTTCAATTGAAAAGATATTCCAGATAGATGATCATATCGTGGCAGCTACCTCAGGTTTGGTTGCAGATGCTAGAGTATTAGTCGATAAAGCGAGAATAGAAGCCCAGGTAAATAAAATAACATACGGAGAGCCAGTGACTGTTGAATCTCTTGCAAAAAAAATCTGTGACATTAAACAGGCATACACACAACACGGTGGTGCGAGACCTTTTGGTGTAGCTTTACTAATAGCAGGTATAGACAGACATAGTGCAAGATTATTTGAAACCGATCCTAGTGGTGCTTTAATCGAATATAAGGCAACTGCAATAGGTTCTGGAAGACCGCTAGCAATGGAAATATTGGAAGAAAAATATAGTGAAGAGATAACTGTTAAAGAAGCTTTAGAATTGGCAATATATGCATTGAGCAAAACTACTGAAGAGTTAAAGCCTGAAAATATAGATATGGCGGTTATAAAAGATGACGATAAAATCGTAGAAAGAATACCTCTGGAAGAAATTGAAAAATTAGTTAAGAGAGCATCTGAAAAATTAGAGGCTGAAGAAGAAGAAAAAGAGAAAGAAGAGAAATCTGAAGAAGAAAAAGAAGAAGAATAATATATTACCCTTTTTTAATCATATTTCTATTTTATATTTAGTTGGGGAGAATGGATAATTAAGATCCAGGGGGCTACTGAGGTTTTGTTCAATATTTGCCAGTGTTGTTGAACATTTATTTTTAATTTAAATATGGAAAGGTATATAAATAAAAAGAAGGGATATTATGGTGTCATTAGACAAGGCAGTTATAGCAAGATTTCAATCCCACGGGGAAAAGTTTGAAATACTTGTGGACCCTTATTTAGCAGCTAAATTCAAAGAAGGGCAAAAAATAGATATTTCTGAAATTTTAGCAGCTGAAGCAGTTTATAAAGATTCTGGAAAAGGAGAAAAAGTTCCAGAAGATTTATTAAATAAAGTTTTTGGAACTACGGATGTTAAAGAAATAGCTAAAAAGATTATATTGAAAGGGCAAGTTCAACTTACTGCCCAACAAAGAAAGGAAATGAAGGAACAGAAAAAAAAGCAAATCATTTCCATAATCTCAAGAAACACCATAAATCCTCAAACAGATACTCCGCATCCTCCAAAAAGGATTGAAAACGCCCTAGAGGAAGCCAGGGTGAACATTGATATTTATAAAAGTGCTGAAGAACAAGTTCCAAACGTTATCAAAGAACTTAGGAAAATTTTACCTATTAAATTCGAAAAAAGAGATATTGCCGTTAGAATTCCCTCAGAGTATGCGGGGACAGCATACCATACGCTCCACGAGTATGGTACTATAAAACAGGAGGAATGGCAACCTGATGGTTCCCTAATAGTTGTTATTGAAATTCCGAGTGGGATTGAAAGTGAATTTTACGCACACTTAAATAAAATTACAAAGACAAACGTCCAAACAAAGATACTAAAAAGATACGACTAACAGTTAATAACAGTTAATTAAAAGGAAGGTGATATAATGCCAGAATTTAGCCATACAAAAAAAGTAGGTTCAGCAGGAAGATTTGGATCAAGATACGGTAGAAAAATTAGAGTAAGATTAAGAGATGTTGAAATAAAACAAAAGAAAAACTATAAATGTCCAGTTTGTGGATTCCCTAAATTAAAAAGAATGAGTACATCAATCTGGGTCTGCAAAAAGTGTAACGCTAAAATAGCAGGAGGAGCTTACACTCCAGAAACTGGTGCTGGTAAAGTAGTAACCAAAGCTATCAGAAGAGTCATTGAAAGTAAAAGCAGAGAAATCTAAGATTTGAAGATCCTAAGAACCATAAGATACATATATTTCCTTTTTATCTTATTTGATAAACACAATTACTATTTTGATTTTTTTGATATTAACTGATAGATGGTAAATATATCCCAATATTGGTGAGATTATGGCAGAGTATAAATGTTCAAACTGTGGTAGAATCGTAACTTTAGATGAAATAGGCCTTAAAGCCAAGTGTCCACACTGTAGTAACAGAATATTGATAAAATTAAGACCAAGAATAGTTAAAAAAATACAGGCTAGGTAAAATTCAGGAACTACAATATTTCCTAAAGGTTCGATAAAATGATAATTACAACATCGAGAAAACCCTCTCAAAGAACAAGAAGTTTTGTAAAAGATTTAGCTTCTGTTTTAGGTATTAAAATATTAAATAGGGGGAAAACTCCATTAAAAGATATCCTTGAAACTTATGATAATTTCATAGTTGTCGAGGAATTCAAGGGAAATCCCGGAAAACTAAAATTTTACAATACTAAAAAGAACGAGGTACTCTCGTTAATAATTGCCACTAAGCTTCAAAAAGAAGTATGTGGGGAAAATGTGGGCATGATTAAAAAATTAGGTGCAGAATTTGATAAAAGCACCAGCGAATATAAAAATGTATTTTACGATTTTCTGTTCAAAAACTTGGATAGTTTTGACGAATTAAATGAAGATGATAATGAATCCAGTTTTAAAGTTGGCTTTAAAAAGTCGTCAAAAGATGATAATGTTTTTTATATTCAATTCTACAAGGGAGATAAAGAATTGGGTCCACTAATCAAGGTCAAGTCTGTTAAAATAATGGATATTGAATCCTAAGTTGATAATATGGACGTTAAACCTTCTTTTAGTTTAAAGATAAAATTCGACTCTACAAAAGAGGCTAAGGTTGTCTATGAAAGTATTTTTTTAGAACATTTAGATTCTCAGATAAAATCAAAATGCGTTATGAAACTTGAAGGAGATACCTTGTATTTAGAGGGGGCTGCCGATGAACTGAGTATTTTAAAAGCTTCCGTTTACTCCTACCTAAGATGGATAAAGGTTGCAGAAAATATATATAACCTAACAAGAAATGAAAATAAATGAAAATAAGAACTAAATATGGTGGTGTGCATTACGTACTTAATTAATGGATACAATTAATTTTGTTAATATAAAATTCTTGTTAAATCGAAATATAGGTTTTATTTACTTCATATATAATATTTTGATTTCACTTAATTGCACACCACTATAAATAACACTAACATATATAAACTCATAATTAATTTAATAATTAATATTATAATAAAAACAGGAGGGAAATTATGGAATTACCACCAAATGTTCAAAATCAGTTAATGCAGTTTCAACAACTTCAACAGCAGTTACAAATGATAGTTTACCAAAAACAGCAAATAGAAACTCAGTTGAAAGAAATGGAAAAGGCTCTCGAAGAAATGGAAAAATCCACATCTAATGAAGTATTCAAAATGGCTGGGGGCATCCTTGTAAAGAGAGAAAAAGAAGAAGTTAAAGAAGAAATTAATGAAAAAATTGAAACTTTAAAGTTAAAAGTTACTAGCTTAGAAAAACAGGAAGAAAAAATGCAAAAAAGACTCATGGAATTACAGGAAAACCTACAAAAAAACCTACAAGGTAACTAATATCTAAGTTTTTTTATTATTGTTTTATTAATTTTTTTATCTTTTTTAAGGTGCTTTTATGAATGAACTACTGAAAAAGTATTTAAAAACTGCCAATGAAATACTGTTTCTATGTCACCACAATGCAGATCCTGATGCAATAGGTGCTGCAATTGGTTTAAAATATCTGGCAACTTCTTTTAAAAACCACAAATCCAAAAACATTAGAATTTCTGCCAATTCTGTAAGCAAGTTATCAAGATCCATTATAGAGGAACTAAACGAAGAAATAGAAATTGTAGAGTACCCTAAACTTCCAGAGCTCGTATTTTTAGTAGATACATCCAGCCTAAATCAAATAACGGTAAATGAAAATCAGTTAAAAGAATCAAAAGTAATTCTAATAGACCACCATAAAAAAACAGACCTGGTAAATATTTGTGATCTTTATATTGTTGATGAAAATTCGCCTTCCACATGTGAAATTGTTTCTAAGATTTTTCGAGATATGAACATATACCCTCCAAAAAAGGTAAGAATGGCACTCTTGTGTGGCATACTCTACGATACAAAGCACCTTAAAATAGCAAAGGAATCCACCTTCAATATCATATCCTGGTTAATTAAGGATATAAGCTTCCAAAAAATTTTATATCTCCTTTCACAAGAGAGTGAGCCTAGTAAAAGAATTGCACACTTAAAAGCCTGTAGCAGGATGGAGTTAAAAGAATTAGATAAATATATTGTAGCTCTTTCACATATAAGCTCACATGAAGCATCCTGTGCAAAGACTATCGTCAGTATTGGAGCAGATGCTGCCTTTGTAGTTGCAGTTAGAAAAAGAGATAAAGAAATAAGAGTAAGTGCAAGATGTAGGAAGGCGCTATCTAAAAAGGTTCATCTCGGATATTTAATGGAAAAAATCGGAAAAGAACTTGGCGGGGAAGGTGGGGGCCATGCAGAAGCTGCAGGTTTAAATGCTAAGTATGAAAAAGGGAAAAGCAAAGACGAAGTTATAAAAGAAGTCCTTGAATTATGCTATACTTCGTTAGAAAAAGCCCTAAATAATAAAAATTAAGATTATGGATCCTGTATTTTAACATCATACTGACAAAAATCATCTCCAAGACCTATACAATGGGTCTCGGTTGCCAGTACCTTTTTACACAATATATTTTCAAAACATCCTGCAATAAAGCCTCCTTCAAAATCACATAAAGTTTTTCCAACGTTAGGCAAACCCGTGCAAGTTATACAGTCATTTATCCTTATTTTTAATGGATTTTCGCTTATTATTTCAATATAACCCACATTATTACATTTGCAGTATTCTATAAACCCCCATACTGAAGATAAGCTTAAAGACCTTCCAAACTGTTTTCCTATCGAATACAATAGGGAACCTACTTCCATATCCACATTTCCCAAGTAATTTACAGGGATGCAACGAATAAATCTAAATAAACATATGTCAAATTCCCTTTCAGGAGTATTTCTATTTTCTTTTGATTGATTGACCATAGATAGTATTTTCATATAAGATCTACAGAGCTCACCAGTGACTTCATCTAGGGGTATATTCAGACTTCTTGCAGTCTGAACTTTATATCTATTGTTCATTATTTTCATCCCCTTTAAAACCATATAGTTATATGAGGAATATTGCATATAAAATGCGTGTGTTTAATCATAAAATTCTTAAAAGCAGTTTACGATTAAAAGGGAGGATATCATGGTAAAAAAACTTGAAAAAGATGAGATATTTGACTCCTACTTCAAAAACTTAAGTGACCGAGAGAGGGCAGTTTTTGAGGGTGGAATCACACTTGGAGCTCTATTCCATCAGTTTGTCGGAGCTCCTGTAAGTTTAAATACGAAAGAATCTCTGGAAAAAGCCATGGAAGAGTCTATGAAAAATCAGCCGTTTGTAGATGATATTGAAGTAAAAATAGTCGGAGACCTTAAAAAAGATTCCTATGTGTCCCTAACTGGGGAAATGCTGGATGTTAAACTTAAAATAAGGGTAAAAGAAACTGTTGCTATTTTAAAATTAAATTATGTTAAAGAAATTGACTATCCTTTGATGTATGTTGAAAAAATTGAATAAAAAATCCTGTAAGGGATTTATAGCTCACCTTCGTTTCACTCAGGTGATTAAATAAAAAATTTATTTAATTTTTTAATTTATCCTAATGCCATATCCCCATGTATTTTCATTTTTTCCTGCCAACATGTCTATTATCGATGGTGAACTGTTATCCTCCACAAAGTAAGGGTTATAACTAATATCTCCTATTTCTCCGTAGTGAGTGCTATAATCTCTTGGAGGAGATATGTAAATAAGCTTTTTGTCAGTAATGACTATAGGCTCTTTTTCAGCATACTTTCTTACTCTGAAGTTGTCAAAGTATATATCTTGACCTGGAGAGTTAAATCCCGCGGAAGTACCAAGTTCAAAGTAATTTCCATGGGTATCCGGTACATTATAATTTATCATCCAATCTGGCTCATTGTTATTTAGGTAATCGTCTATTGTATAATATTTACCAGATACCATTCTATTATTTACTATTTGTATTTTTACCCTGTACCAAGTAAGGATACGTGGTACTTCATTAGCATTGATTTCAAGCCGAGCTCTATGAATGTCCAGAATATTACTTTTGCCGGCACTACCATTTTCTGGATATTCATGACTTATCTGTAAATTATCAAAATCATTATCATATGCTAACCAGATTAAATCGCCATTTGGTATGAATTGAAGAGCAGCCCCATTTCCATCCACTCTCCCTCCCAATTCCAACGTATAGAATTCATCAGGATGCCTGTCATCGTTGAAGTAGCTCTTATTTGCAAAATATCCTACCATTATATTTGGGGTGTTATATGAAGTACTATATCCCTTGGCATCGACTTCAATTATATAACTATCCAAGTTCGTATTATCCTGCGAAATCATTCTAGCAACGGGTGGAGCCTTCTCATACTGAATCATTTGTTTATTATACAATTCATTATATAGCGGACTATCAACCTCGCCATAGTTCCAACCTGAATTAATGGATGTGTAATTCCATTTGTAGTTTATGGAATTTTTATCCTCAAAATCATCAAACAACTCAAATACCAAATCCCCATTACTGGATGTACTATAAAGGTTGAAACAATTTTCACTACTGCATTACCATTTGCATCAATATTGGGCACTTTTATCCAAACTATGGCTTTATTGGCCACATTATCCCAATATTCTATCCAATATGGAATCGTGTTGTTATTTTCATCATAGAACCCCAAACCTATTCCATCAGGGTCACTACTAAAATCATAATTGGAGTTATCTAATATTATCTTTACCTGAAAATCAGTTAAACTATAGTTGTTTGGATTGTAGATTGTAATAAAACCCCTGCCAGATGATTTTACATAGTGATATGCATCTATAACAGTTTTTACAGTGCAGTATTGATAGGAATTTATAGATTTTGACTTAAATACCCCATCTTTAGATAACGTATAATTAAATGAATAACCTACTTTAAAAGTAAATCCATCCACCATTGATATATTGGTTATGTTAAAATCATAGGTTAGATTATATCCTGATTTACCATATTCCTTACTAACATTTTTCAAATAGTTATTAACCATTTTTGACACGTTAGTTTCTAAAAACAATAGAACCTCGTCTGTACTATTAAAAAATGGGTCTGTTTCTCCCGAATTATACTTATTTATAACCCTGAGCTCTGCATCGTTTAGTACCTTGTTAAATACGATAGGAAGGGAAGTTTCAACAGCATTTTCAACTGTTGATGATTTTAAATCCACAGAGGATGCCTTCATTTCATTTAAAACTTGATCTTTTTGAATATCAATTGTTTGATAAAGTAAAGTACCCGTAAGGAACAACAATAAAACAAGTGTAGTCATTGTTTGAGATAGGTACATTTTTTAATCACCATAAACCTTCAGTGTTACTTTTATAGGAGTATTATTTTTAAAATAAAAAATGGCTTTTTTGTAATGATAAGAACGGTAAATATCCTTTTTCAAATGGTTATATGCATCCTCCTCGCTTATAAAGTGCTTATCAGTAATTTTTAATTCGTTATCGTCTCCATAAACACCATACCATCCCTCAGTTCTGTTCATTAGAATTACAGCTGAAACTAGTACAAAATTACTGGTGTTTATTCCTTCGTTGGTGTTTGTTCCATTGACGCTGTAGTTTCCTATTGTTAAATTGTAATTTCTAAACCTTATCCTGTTTTTAATTACCTTTTCTGCCACATCAGCATTGTTGTTATTCATAAGCAGTATTGCAGTTTCAAGGGTTCCATCTGTGACAAGAGTTTTCAGTTGATACGTAACCTTATCGTGTAAAATGTTTGTTTTTATCGCATCCATATAGTTATCCGTGTGTTCCACCATAGAAGAAGTAAAAAAAGCCATTCCAACTAACATAATAAGAACAGCAGCTACTAAATCACTATCAAACAGCATATAAAATCACCTAATTCATATCAACAATACCTGATATATTGTAAGGCCTGAGCTGTGCCACATAAATTGTAGAGGATTGATTGTAAACAATGGTTATATTAACAGGTATGCCATTTGCGGTACTCAATAATCTAATTTCATTAGGTTCGTAACCATCTGAATTATAAGTTGCTATAACCTTTCCAAACTCTGTTATACTCGGCGTATTACTTACAGTTAATTTAAATGGCACTCCATTAACAGAAAATATGGCTATTTCATTGGAGGATGTATTGATGGTGGATGCGTTAATATAAACGAGCTCTGATGAATTTCCAACTGCAAAATATAATATATCCCCTTCTTTTAGAATTTCATATATTCTACTCGTATTTGAATATCTATATGTTTTTATAGGTACAAGAAGGTTTCTAGTCTTTACATACGAGTTGTTACCATATTCAGCGATATATTCTATAGATGTTGTACTAACATTTGATGTATAACCACCTATTGAAACATTAAAATGAACACATTTCACTGGATCCTCTGTATTTGTATCCAAACTATCTATGGCATAAATATCAAATGTCCCAGGTATTTTCTTAGAGTTACCGTATCTAATTGTTAGGTTGCCTAAAAATCCTTTATAACTATCATTATAATTATCTGAAGGAAATTCATGCTCTTTAAATAACATGTCTGTCATCAAGTTAGCTTTTTCAAAATCTTCAATATTTCTTCTTTCCTCCTGAAAAGATAGGTAATTATGAGAATACGTAAAGTATGTTATGTAAAATAGTACTACAAACAACATGGCCACTACTACAGCCTCATAGGTAAATACATAACCTTTATTTGATTTTAATTTTGCTAACATAATACCCCTCAATAACATATATCCTAAAAACCTCTCTCCATATAACAAGTAAATATATCAAATATCAATAAACTTTAAAATTTATTAAAAAAGTTCTTTAATCATTTAATTCTTACGGTAAGGTTTTTATACACATAAAACTCCCCAAATGATATGTTCACAATGTTTTGAGGTAAATTAAGACCACTGGGGGCTTTTCCTGTAATATGTATATAGACGCCATTTTCATCATATTCTGGCGTAAATATTACATTTGTTTCATTCTTAACTTCTATTTTTTTATCTGAGAAATAAATAGTATAATTTAAATTCCCCATAGATTTAAAAGTTGTATTTATGGCGACTTCCTTTGAATAAGAGGTCAATACATAATTTTCAAAGACATCAATTGTTGCATGTGCCCGTTCAGCCTTCTCGGATTCCTTAAAACTATTTGCAGTATTTAGCACATTGTAACCTATAAGAGAAAATACAATTAAAAGAAACAAAATAGCGATTACGGCGTCTAGAGATACTTGCCCTTTTATACCACTCTTCGAGTTTTTGTTCAATCTTTGATTTTTGTAACCTACTGGATTCGAAAACCACCACGATAGTGGTGGGCTACAAAAACTCTTTGAGTTTTTGTTTAATCTTTGATTTTTGTAACCTTTGGAAAATAGTTTCCACATAATTAATCACATCTTAAAAAATTATTTGTGAGCTCCAACACCAAAGTAAAGAAATAAGAAAATTGCGTTTATTTATGTTTCATGTTTCGTAAAATCCAATACGTATATAGGTATCATGTCTTTCTAAAACAACCTTTATGGTACTCATATTAGTGGAAAAAGGAACGGTAGTTGAATTAACAATGTCAATATTGCAGGTTGTACGTATAGTAAACCCATTTCCTGAGACTGTAATGTTTTCTCCAGTTATATCCCATTCCGCTGGAGGGGATTTAATATATATTGTCTTTGAAGAACCCGCATCTGCCACAGAAAGCATTTCTACATTGTTCTTAACATTGGAAAGTGCAGCATGAGCTAAACTTGCAGCAGACACCTTAACAGATTTATCAAGGCCATATATTCCAGGCACCATTGTCGAAATAATAATTGCGACTAAAAGTGCTAAAAATAATATGGTAAATTCCAGTGAAACTTGGCCTCTCATATCACCACAGCCATTTATTTGATTTTAATTTTTTAATAATATAGTCGCTTATCTTCTTCCTTCCAGTACATTTTATACGAAAACTCGACATCCTTCGAAGATGATGTAGTATAACTTATTGCAGGTATGTCGAATGGTTTTAGGGATATAGTATTTATTTCATAGCCAATAGTAGGTATTAAAGAGTTATCCAAAAGCCAGTTGCTGTATTCGGTATCATAATACTTTCTCTTTGATGTATGGTCCTCTACCCATTTAGAATAAGAGTCCATCCATATATCGGCATCATATCTTCCCATTATTTTATTGAACCTATAGTAATCCTTTAAAATCATCGGTGCGGGAATCACTATCCCCAATACATCAGTATTTTCCTTTTTTATCGTTCCTCTTACATACAACTTAAAATCCCCTAATTTTATCCCATTTCTTTTAGCCATTGGGAAAATCTCACTAGGGTTAATTATTCCGGTGGTAGTTACAACACCCGGACCACTAACATCAAAATTCTCTTGGGCATTATCTGCAACTAAAGAATATGTCCCATTTCCATATATTTTTATTTTTGTTGTAGTATATGGAGGAATCCAGAATCCTTCCTTTCCGTTTAATGTAGTTATATGCTCTTTGTCAGGTATAATCATATCGTAGTAACTAAGGCCTTCGATTAAACTCACAGTTAAAAAATCCTGAGATGATTTAAGGGTTTTTTCAGAATATGTTATATTATCAGGTACTGCGACAAATACGGAGTAGGGATATAGATTTGTAATTTCCCCAGTTAAACTCCAATACACATCCATACTAGCAATAGTTGTTTCTGAATAACCTAAGGGTATCACTAAAGCCAAGATCGTAAAAATTATAAGTTTTTTTGGATCTAGTGGAGAATTCATAGACTACCACCTGTTGATTGCACAATATAGAGATCTTCTGAATTATGTGATATTAAGTTAGGAACCTGTTCTGAAGGAACTATTATAATTAGTAAATAATCAACGTTTTCATCAAAGATTTGAGTATCCTCTTCAATTTTATTTAGTTTCTCACCATATCTACCAAATTTCTCCCTTATAGTTTCATAGTCAAGTTTATCTGCGGCGGTAGCATGTAAAACTCCCGGTAAATTATCCAAACTGTATGATATCGATGATGAACTTGAAATTGAGGTAGTATCTCCATTATCACTTACAGTACTTGAAGCTGATTTTTGTTCTGAATATCCTATAGATGGAAGTATAACATAGGCAGAATCAACAATCGCATACTCTGGAGGTTCTTGAAGATCTTTCTTGTTGTATATTAGAATGGTATCTCCTGAAAGTGGAATCTTACCACATTGTTTTGCAGAAACTACTATTGTAAGTTTACTTAATTGGGATACTGGTTCCACACTGAGCTCCTTAAGTTGGGATATACTTAAGGACTTCATGAACTCTACGAAATCTTCTTTTGACATGAATCTTCTCTCATCACCCATTTTAATATAATAGTATTCATCGTCAGAAGATAATATTTTCATTAGTTTTTCATTTAACATGGTCCTAACTTCATTTTCAATATTTGATTCTCTGAATAGCTCATCAACTTCTTGCTGAGTTTTTGCCATTGTTATTTTACGTACCAATTCCTGAGCTTTTGTGTTTTCATTGTAATATATCCCATAACTATTTTTAATCTGATTGATGGCGTCCTCTTTATATTTCTTCAGCTCTATGTAATCCCTTGCTTCGTCAATGATCTTGTTTATGTCTTCTATATTGTCTTTTTGTTTGATTTTACCAATAAACACAGCCTTTTGAGTATCATGGGGGTACTTTGAAAATAGAGCATTAATGGTATCTATTGCCACCTGCTTATTACCATCCAATTCCTGAAGTTCCTTGGTTTTTGATACATAATATAGGTTATAAGCCTCAAAAATTATTATAAACAATACGATAACTATTAACGCCAATTTCAACTGTTTCGGAGGAATCTTTGATGTTCTTTTGGATTTGGTTTTTAAAGTTTTCAACTTATTGCTAAATTCTTCCTCAGCCATTATGATACCCCACTAATTAAAATTACAAGGATGTATGTATTAACTTAAATATTTAGTTAATAGTTTAAATATATTTTTATTGGACAATAATATTAATATCATATTTGTTGGGATCGATATTTTGACTCTCTACAATATAATTTATTATAAAATCTTCAACTGAATTTATTTCAGCCTCATCCCCTCGAATATAAATTGTAACATTGTAAGTTCCATCATCAACTTTATTCCAGCTCACTCCAGAATACGATATTGTACGACTTACACTCGTTCCATTGTATCCTGAATTAACCATTGAAACTGCAGTTTTAGCTGCAATATCTATTTTATCAATCGTCCTATCCTCTTCACTGAACGAATTATTTAAAAAATGAGTAATGGAGTATACTGAAAGTACCAATACTGCCAATGCAAGTATTGAGAACTCCAAAGACATTTGACCTCTTCGGGCATGAAACATAATATCACGCTATTTAATTGTAAAATGTAGTGCAATAATCACCATATAAGATAAAAGAACAAATGGAACAAAAGGATACGTCTTTAAAATGTTTAGTTCTTTTGGGACCTTTCCATTTTTATATAAATTTTTTATTAGATCTATATCTTCATTGGATAAACCCTCACCATCCGTTAAAATTATCCTCTCAGTTTTGTCCGATTTTCTCAATTCATCATAAACCATTTGTTTGAATCTCTTTATCAAATTTGCATTTTCCACCACAACGTTCCCGTCATCCTTTATAGTGATTATATCCCGTAATATATCTCCTTCTTTAAGTTCTTCAACTGATTTCTTGGATGAGACTTCAGCTCCTGTTATGGCATATATGACTATTGAAAGGATAATCAACTCCCCAACATAGATTAAAAAAGATGTTAATACATTATTCTGGATAAAATAACCATTATCAAAAACATACAATCCCAACAAATAAATCGGAGCAACATATCCTATTTTTCTCGTTATATCCTTGTAGTTTTTTATTTTTCTTGACACAAATATTGAAATTATAACATACGCCCATACAATTAATTTAGCGTATTTAATATGATAAAAATCGGTCAAATAAATAATAAAACTTAATACAGTAGCCAGATAAGCTGATGAAGGTACTATCTCCTTCCAGTATCTTTTAAATATATTCAACATTGGAAAAAACGCTGCAAATGCAGCACTTAACCCTATGAGCAATAAAATACCATTTGGAACATAGTATTGAGTTTCATAGGCAAAAATTGGAGAAAGGGCCGTGAATATCTTTACATCGCCGCCCCCCATACCAACTCCTAATATCAAACATAACAATAACGTTGCAAAGAATGCTATAATCGCATCAAACCCAAAATAATAATATCCAATAGGTAAATTAACCAATAACATTAAAATAACTACAAAATGGGGTATTATTCTCTCCTTAATATCCGTTATAGTGGCAACTCCCAAAAGTATCAAATTGAATAAATACACTCCAACCAATATGCTGTCATAACCAAACATGTTATCTGCCAAGATCATCCTTATTAATATATTATAAAGCTTTTTTTGAAATATTTAACACTTTTAACACTTATTTGTTGTCCCCCTAATAAATATAGTTTTAAAATATAGTTTATTTATTTTTCACTTTTTCTTTGATCTTTAATACTAACTCCCTATTATCAAGGAGCTCTATGGATTCATCCAATCCCTTGTCCTTTGTAAGTTCAAGAATCTCTTTTAATACTTCACAGGCTACTTCTGGTTTATGTATCCAATGGCAGTTCATACAGCTCCACACTTTAGAACCATCTTTTCTTTGAATCCACTCCCCTAACTCATCATCCTCACATGGATAAAATGGACAATAACACCACAGACAGCACTGACCGTCAAAATGACATGGATAATATTCACAGTCCCTATTTGCACCACATATTGTAAGTACTTTTTTTAAATGATCTTTCGCAAGGTCTATCATTCCATCACCATCCAACCCTTTTAAAAAAGTGTTGGATCCCAAAAATATAAGTTTGGCATCCAAGACTCTTTAAAGGCTTAGCTATTAAACTACGAAAATCTAAAGTTGAAAATTTTTATTTCTAAACCTAATAAATTTAACAACATATAATAACTCATAGTTATTGTTAATGACCATACATAATATATATTCATTGATTATTTATTATTTTTATTATTATGTATTGCATTAAAAAGGTGAATAAATGGAAAAACTTATTGAGTTAGCAAATAAAATAGAGAACAAAGATTTAAGGGAAAGAGTTATTGATTTTCTAAAAAATCCACTACCCACCCATAAAGACATTGATGATACAGGGATAAAAGTCGAAAATTCTCCTGCAAGTGTAAAAAGGCATCACAAATATTCAGGGGGATTGATAGAGCATATACTGGCCGTTACAGAGATGGCCCTAAAAATGGCAGAAGTGTTGGACGAAGTTTATGGGCTGAGTTTGGATAAAGACCTAATAATCGCAGGGGGATTGCTTCACGATATCATGAAACCTCAAAATTATATCGAAGACGGGGAGAAATTCGACCATATACCAAATTTCCATCTAGATCATCTAACCTTGGGGGTTGCAGAGCTATACAAAAGAGATTTCCCTATCGAAGTTATCAAAATAGTTGCAAACCATCATGGGGAATACAGCCCATCAAGGCCGGATTCAATTGAAGCTTGGTTGCTGCACTATGCAGATAATGTAGATGCTTCAATAAATGATATTGCCATAAAAGTATGTCAGGCCAGAGCTCGGGATCTAAATGTAGAAGAATCTGAAATTTATAAGAAAGTAACCCCATTAAAAATCTATGAAATGAGATCAAAGGAAGGTAAAGAGAAACTAAAAGAATTTTTAAAAGAAACCTTGGATCTGGAGGAGGAATATTAGGGTTTATTGTACTCCACTATAGATTCAATAACATCAATTAATTTTGCATCTGTTTTAACTCCATTTGAATTATAATGTACTCTTGTTGCATTAAAACCCTTTTCTTTTAGATTATCTATCAATTCAGAAATCGGAGGTGCCAATTTCTTTATAAAACTGCAAATTTCATGAATATCATAACATCCTATTTGATTTAACTCGCATTCTTTGGAAATCGAATCTAAGACATTTATGGCCTTTTGTGAATAGTTTCTTTCAATGGACACTTTTAGCGCATCGTTAACGATATTTGGATCATTTATAGGGCCCAAATACAGCGGACCGCCAAATCCTTTTTCATAACCATTATTAAAGCTTCTAAATATTTTTTCTTCATTTATACTCTTCATATAACCTAATTCTCCTATGGCATTATCAGCTTTATTTGCCCCTCGTTCAGTAACTAAAAAAGTTCTTACATAGTGGTCAGTTGCATGGGAAAATATAGGTTTAAGTCCGATATCGTACTTTGAGGCCATTCTTATAGCATAGCCTATCAAAATCCTTACTGCCACCTCCTTATCTTTTCTTAAAGGTATAGCATTGTATCTTCTAATACAGGATTTTCTGTAAGCACCGCATAACACCGCCGTATCTGTGGCAGTCATACACAAAACTCCATTTTTTGTAATTGTGGCCCTTATGGCACTATCCAAATATGGAGCTGGAGAACCAAATGGATCCAGATCAACTACATTAAAGACTCTAAAATTCCTCGACAACAGAACATTTGCATCCTCGTGAAAGATCTCAACGTTATCGTTTCCATTTAATTTTAAATTTTCATTTGCCAGTTTTACTGCATTTGGATTTATATCTCCTATAACAACTTTTAAATCTCCCTTAAACTTTAATTCATTTGCATACCTTAAACCCCTAGCACCACTACCTCCCAACGGATCGCAAATTAAAAATTCATCCCTTTGGAAATTATTTAAAAAACTTTGAATTACGGAAACAGATATATCTCTATTAACTTCCATGATAGGATTATAGAATACCTTATCCTTCTTTGATAGTGTTTGACTTTCAGGAACCATTAATTTTGTTTCACCCTCTTCAATGATTTTCATTTTATCTCACCGATGATTTGTGTTTTATTTTGTTATATTTTATTATTCCTATCTATTTGAATTTAGATGAATTAATTACAAAAAATGTTATATAAGTTGGAATGTAAAATTTAGTGTATATCACAGAGTATAATAATACCGTGTATGGTAGTGAATATAATTGCAATAATATCTATAGATACATATGTATGCAGTATTTAAAATAGATAAAAACTAAGATCACTAAACTATACTTCCAGTTAATACGAAATTCATCCTATTTAGTCCGTTTTTCGACGAAATTATTACGATATTTTGATATATTATAACTCACAAAATGATTATAGATCATTACTATTTTGCGAAGGTGGTTAAATGGCAACTAACACAAAATACGACAATTTTAAAGTTAGTGTAGTTAAAAGAAACGGAAGAGGTGAAAAATTCAATATAACCAAACTTGTAAAATCTCTTTTAAACTCCGGGGTTGATTATGAATACTTAGATCCAATAGTTGACCAAATATCCAGTAAGATTTACGAGGGAATTTCAACAGACGATTTAAAGGACATCGTATATGAAACACTAAAGGAATTCGATAAAAAAACCGGGAAAAATTATGCAAATAACTACAGATCCGAGAACTGTTTAAAAATAAGAACCTCAGAAAAAGAATTTGAACCATTTAACAAAGAAAAGATAGTTCACGCTTTAGTTCAAGAAGCCGGGGCAGATGAAAAAACAGCTAACAAAATAGCAGATGAAGTGGAAAAAGAGATAAAAAAATTGGGCGTTAAATACCTCACAGCTCCGATGATTAGGGAAGTTGTAAACGCTAAACTTATTGAATTCGGTTTGGAAGAATTAAGACACAAACACACTAGATTGGGGATTCCTGTTTATGATATTTTTAAATTAATCAAAAAAGGTACAAGGGAGAATGCAAACCTAATGCACAATCCTGAAAGTATTCATAAGTGGGTAGCTGACGAAACAATGAAGCAGTTTGCACTGTTAGAAATTTTCCCAAGATTTATAGCAGATGCTCACATGAGGGGGGACATTCACTTACACGATTTAGAATACTCTGCGATAAGACCAGTATGCTGCCAGCACGATTTAAGAAACTTCTTTATGTATGGGCTTAAAGTCGATGGAACCGGGAGACATACAAGTGTTTCAAAACCTGCAAAACACGCTGAAGTAGCCATACAACACGCCGCTAAGGTATTGAGTGCTGCACAGTGTGAAATGAGTGGTGGACAAAGTATTGATGAATTTAACATTTGGCTGGCCCCATATGTGAAAGGATTGAGTTATGAAAGAGTTATACAGTTAATGCAAATGTTCATCTATGAAATGAACCAAATGTACGTGGCCCGTGGAGGTCAAACCGTATTTAGTAGTATAAACTTAGAACTAGAAATTCCTGAGTACTTAAAAGGCAAACCTGCCATAAAAGCCGGTCAAGTTGTTGGAACCTACGAGGAATACGAAGATGAAGCCAAAATGATTGCTGAAGCATTAGTTGATGTTTTAATGGAAGGGGATGCAATAGGAAAACCGTTTTTGTTCCCTAACGTTATATTCAAATTAAGGGACAACGCATTTAAAAATGAAAACAAAGATTTGATATTCAAGATTCATGAATTAAGTGCCAAATGGGGGCTCCCATACTTCATCAATATGATGGCAGACTACCAAGAGGGTAACACCAACGCCATGGGTTGTAGAACAAGGTTAAGTGGAGATTGGAAAAACCCTGAAGAAGGCACCTTAAGAACAGGGAACATGCAATGGTACACCCTCAACCTTCCAAGAATAGCTTATGAAGCTAATGGTGACGATGATAAATTATTTGAGATCCTAGGGGAGAAATTGGATGTTATAAGGCAGGCTTTAACCATCAAACACGAGATTACACTTGAAAGACTACATAAAGATAGGGTATTACCATTCCTAACTCAAAAATTCGGTGAAGACCAATACTATAGATTTGACAATACAACTAAGACATTTGGATTTGTAGGGTTGAATGAACTACTTAAATACCACCTTGGCGAAGAATTGCACGCCTCAAAAGATGCTTTAGAATTTGGAGAGAAGGTTATAGAATTCATAAGAAAATATGCAGATGATTTGAAAAAAGAGACTGGTTTAAGATGGACTGTCACTCAAACTCCTGCAGAAAGTACTGCAGGAAGATTTGCTAGATTGGATTACAAATACTACAAGGAAGAAACACGCTCAGTTATAAATGGGGATTTAAACGATATTGGAAGTTTATATTACACCAACTCTTCACACGTTAGAGTTAATGCGCCAGTATCCTTAGGAGACAAAATAAAAGTTGAAGAAAAATTCCACCCACTATGTAATGGTGGGCATATTGGGCACTTCTGGAATACAGAAGCCTACGCTAATCCTGAAGTATTAATGGATATTACTAAAAAGATAACAAAAACAAATATCGGTTTCTGGACCTACACAAAGAATTTAAGTATCTGTGAAAACTGCAATATGGGAATGAGCGGATTAAGAGACAAATGTATAAGCTGTGGAAGTGAAAATGTAGAAAGATTTAGCAGAATAACAGGTTATCTTCAAAATGTTTCAAACTGGAACAAAGCAAAACAACGTGAGTTAGTAGATAGAAGGAGTAACATACCTAGAATCTAATATTTTTAGTTTATTTTTTAGTTTTGAAGTTTTTACTTACGTCAATTTATATCGTGTACTTCTATTTTCGGCAGTTAAATATTTTAAACCTCTCTTCTTTAAATTATTCAATAGTAAAAAACTTTAATATATATTTAAATATACATAATTAGGAATAGAAATACAAATGGAAAAATTAAAGGTGTTTTTATGAAAGCGGTTTGTGTTTTAAGTGGGGGATTGGATTCAACTGTCGCTGCTTTAGTGGCTAAAAGTAAAGGTTATGAACTATACACGATTACATTCAACTACGGACAGCAGGCCGTGGAAAAAGAAATAAATTCTGCAAAAAAAATTTCTGAAGTTTTAAGTGCAGAACATAAGGTTATTGAGTTATCGTTTGTGAAGGAATTCAGTAAAAGCGGACTAACCACTGGAAATATCCCAGAACTAAGTTTTGAAGACTTGGATGATAGTGAAAAAACTGTTGAAACCATGAAGGCCGTATGGGTTCCTGCAAGAAATATGATTATGTTTTCGATTGCCTCAGGGTTTGCAGAATCTGTTGGAGCTAAAAAAATCTTTACAGGATTAAACAAAGAAGAAGGAGTAACATTTCCAGACAATACTAAAGAATTCATAGATATATTTAATAAAAGCTTAGAGTACGGAACTTTGAATAAGGTTAAAATGGAAGCTCCGCTTTATGACTACGATAAAACTGAAATAGTTAAGCTTGGAAAAAAACTCGAAGATGAATTGAAACTGGAAATCCTAAAATACAGTTATTCTTGCTATAAAGACAATGGAAAAGATTTCTTACACTGTGGATCATGTGAAAGCTGTATGAGAAGAAAAAGGGCATTCCAAAATGCAGAAATTGAAGATCCAACAGAGTATATCATTTAAATTTACAACTAAGTGAAAAAATGATAGTAATTCCAAGATACGTACTAATTGAAGAGAAGGCGACAGATAAAATCTTCACAATACTTTCCAAACTTAATCTAAAAAAACCACTTGTAATAACTGGAAAAAAAACCAAAAAATACAATATAGGTTTTGAATACCTATACTACGATGAAATAGATCTTAACGATCTGGACTCTATTGTAAAAAACGCCAAAGAATACGATTCTATAATAGGAATAGGTGGGGGAAAATCACTTGATATTGGAAAATTTATCTCCTACCACATAGAAAAACCATTTATAAGCGTTCCAACTACTGCATCAAACGATGGTATTGCATCCCCAATTGTCTCCATAAAACAGCCTTCGTTTATGGCAGAGAGTCCAATCGCCATAATTGCAGATGTAGATATCATAAAAAAATCTCCTAAAAAACTCCTAAGTGCAGGGATGGGAGATATTGTATCCAACATTACGGCAGTTTTAGATTGGAAACTGGCCCATAAGGAAACTGGAGAAAAATACAGCGATAGTTCAGGGATATTCTCAAAAACAATTGCAATGGAGCTAATAGACTACGTCCTAAACTCAAATCTTGACGAGTACCCAAAAAAGTTAGTTAAGGCATTGATAGCCAGTGGAATAACCATATCAATAGCTCATTCCTCTAGACCAGCTTCTGGAAGTGAACACCTATTTTCTCATGCCTTAGACCATCTAAAGAAAGAATATGATTTAAAAACGAATTCCCTGCATGGAGAACAGTGTGGTATTGGAACAATTGCAGTTTCATATTTGCATAATCAGGAAGACATGTTGAAGTTTGAAACCATGGAAAAGATAAAAAATTCCCTTGAAAAAGTTGGAGCTCCGATTGATAAAAAAGGTCTTGGAATTGATGAAGATATTTTAATAGAAGCTCTATCTATTGCCCATAAAATAAGGGATAGACATACTATATTGAGAAACGGACTAACAAAAGAACAGGCACGAGAAATACTGGAAAAAACCGAGATTATTTAAAATCTAATAAAAATAAGATAAAATAAAAAAAGATAATTTTAACTTATAATTTTTTAAAGCTCTCTTCTATAGCATTTAACGTATTATTTATATCTTCATCGCTGTGTTTTATTGATGTAAAGCAGCATTCGAACTGTGAAGGTGGTATAAACACTCCATTCTCAAGTAGTCCATAGAAGTACTTCATAAATCTTTCTGTATCGCTCTTTTTTGCAATTTCATAATCTAAAACTTCGTTCTCATTGAAGTATATCTGGAACATTGAAGATATGTTGTAAACTTTTGCAGGAATATTGAACTTTTCAGCAGTTTCCCTTAGGAAATCAGCTATTACTTTGGCTTTTTTTGAATTTTCTTTATAGAAGCTGTCATCAAGGTTTTTAAGAGTTTCAAGCCCTGCGGTTATTGATATTGGATTTCCGTTAAATGTTCCTGCCTGATATACTGGTCCAGCAGGTGAAAAGTTTTCCATAAGCTCCTTCTTACCAACTATAGCTCCTATTGGGAATCCGCCCCCCAATATTTTACCAAGGGTAGCTAAATCAGGAGTTACACCAAAGTATTCTTGAGCACCACCTTTTGAAAGTCTAAAACCAGTTATAACTTCGTCAAATATTAATACTATATCGTTTTCTTCAGTTATTTCTCTTAAAAATTTCAAATAATCGTCTTTAGGTAAAATACAGCCAACATTGCCCATTACTGGCTCCACAATTAAACAGGCTATTTCATCTTTGTTTTCTGCTATGGCTTTTTTTATTGCATCTTCGTCATTAAATGGAACCAGTATTGTATTTTTAGTTGTTTCTTCAGGTATACCTGGTGAATTAGGGGTTCCATGTGTTAGAGCTCCGCTTCCACTTTTTACAAGTACGTAGTCATGGGCACCGTGGTATGCACCATCAAATTTTATTATTTTCTTTTTGCCTGTAACCCCCCTTGCAAGCCTTATAGCGCTCATGGTAGCTTCAGTTCCAGAATTTACAAATCTAACCATCTCAGCACATGGGATTCTCTTTATAACTTCTTTGGCTAAAGTTATCTCCTTCTCTGTTGGAGCTCCGTAGGCAGTTCCCAATTCAAGTTGTTCTTTTACTGCATTTGATATATTCTCGTTTGCATGACCAAGAACCATTGGACCATAGGCAAGGCAGTAATCTATGTATTTATTCCCATCTACATCGTAAATATAACTGTCCTTAGCTTTTTCAACAAAAAATGGATAAGGTTTAAAATACCTAACAGGACTGTTTACACCACCAACTAAGTATTTTTTTGCCTCATCGAATAATGCTTTTGAATTCATATTATACCTCCTTTTTAATTAATAAATATAAACACTCTCTCCTATCAAAAGCTCTTTTAAAAGGTTAAAAAGCCCCATTGTACTTTAAAACCCAGAAAACAACCCAAGTAAAGAAAAATGGAACTACACCACTTCCAAGCCATTGTTTTCCATCCATACTATCTCTACCAAATATAAGTGCAGTTATGTGTCCAGTTATTAACAAGCTAAATATCATAAATAACAAGGCAGCTAAACCACTAAAAAATCCTAATCCAGACAGGTAAACATAGTTTGTAAGTAATCCGCATATCGAACCACCTACAGTATGCAATATGGCAACCTTTCCATCTAAATCCATATAAAACACCTATTATTTGTTATTTTTTCACATAATTCAGTATCATTGATATTGTTGCATATCATTATTCCCTTGATATATCATTAATTGTATATATTGTAATAGTTTCCTTTGGTCTCTTACTATCGGTTGTTGAATAATCTAAAACAATATCAACTTCATCATTTGCATAAAAAGTATCGTCAACCAATATTTTATCCCCCTTTTCCAATAAAAAAGCAAACTTTCTTTTTGTTTTTAAGGATCCTTTATCGATTAATATTTTCTCTTCTTTTAAAATCGGTTTTATTATTGAGTAGTGCATAGAGCTCATCCCCAGATATGGTGTGTTTATTACCAATTGCTATTTAACTTTAAATAAATTAGGATATATAACTTTTAAAAAATCTTTTAGGCATTGTTCTTATTTATAAAAATTTTATAATATATAGTTTAATGTCGTTATTTCGTAAATGATCGTAATATTCATTAAATCAATAAAATAAAAAAGAGTATGTTATTTTATTTAAAATACCTATTGATTGTAGTATGTTTCAAGAGGCGGAACTACCTGTTTTTTTCTTGACATTACTCCGTCTAAGAATACACTATTTCCTTCAAGCTTTACATTAAATGCATTTTCAAATGCTTCTTTGTTACCTGCAACTAAAACTTCACTGCCTTCCTTCATTATATCAGTTATTAAGAAGAGTATGAGATCATAACCTTCGTTCTTTAATTTTTCTTCTATGACTTTGTATATGTCATCTTTTTTATTTTCTACTTCAGCTGTATCAATAACTTCAACCTGCCCAATTCCTACCTTGTTTCCATTTAAATCGAAATCTTTGTAATCTATTGAAACTATTTCTTCAGGTTTCATTTTTCCTACAGTGGATTTTGCCTTAAGCATTTCCATTCCATATTCTTCTATGTTGTCGATTCCTGCAATTTCTGCTAATTTTTGGGCCATTTCCTTATCGAGCTCTGTTGTAGTAACTGACTTAAAGAGTACAGTATCGGATAAAATTGCTGAAAGTAACAATCCTGCTAAATCAGGTTTTAATTCTTTGTTTTTTCCACCGATGTAATCCATAATTCCTTTAAAGTAAAGTTCTGCAATAATTGTTGCCGTACACCCAACAGGTTTTGCCAAGTACAGTATAGGTTCGGATGTGGAAATATTTATTTTGTGGTGGTCAATTATTCCAATTAATTTTCCATTGTCTAAGTCATCCAAAGCTTGGGTTTTTTCAGCATGATCTACTAAAAAAATATCCTTTCCTTCTGCAGAGGTTATTAATTCAGGCTCCATTAATCCGAACTTCTTTAATACAAATTCAGTTTCAGGGTTTAAGTCCCCCTGTCTTGCTGGGTAACCATCTAAAAAGTGAGCTAAAACTATTGCTGAACAAACACTATCTGTATCTGGGTTTTTATGGCCTACAACATACAACATCCTATCACCAACTATTTTTACATTTATTTTGATATTTTACGTTTGTCTTATTATGGTTAATATCAATAACACGGTTAAATAATAAAATAAGATATAAATATAAATAGGTAATGTAATATAACTATATACGCCTCCAATAAACCGACCTACATGAAGCCTGTGGATTACCTTGCTGTGATAGAGGGTTCGAAATTGGAGGTACAATTTTATTACACTCTCGACATGGGTTAGCTACCTGACGTGGCGTATGCTTAGAATGAAGGATCAGTGTTAATGTCGGGAGACAGCTATTCAATATCTAACAGGTACTATTCAATACTATTTAACACATTACATAATTTTAATTGTTATCAATATTCGAATTTTCGAGTGTAGTGTGTGATTATTTTTATACTTTATTTGCATGTTAAAAATATACAATAATTATAAATAACATTTGAACAAATGTTCAATTGAACTGGTGATATAATGTCTTATATTTGTGAAGTTTACAAAGAACATAGGGAAAAAATAAAAAAAGTAAATAAAAATCTTCCAGAAAACGACACAATTAAAGAACTTTCAAACTTCTTTGATGCATTTGGGGATCCAACAAGACTTAAAATTTTACTTGCCCTTAAAGAAGAGGAACTTTGCACCTGTGACCTATCGAATATTACCGGACTCTCGGTTTCGGCAATTTCACATCAGCCCAGGGTTTTGAAGGACAGAAAAATTGTCAATTATAGAAGGGATGGAAAAAATGTATTCTATCGTTTGGAGGATGAACACCTTAAGGAGATCTTAAAAGTTGCACTAGAACATTTAGGTGAGTAAAATGTCAAAAAAACTTAAATTGAAAGGTTTAGATTGTGCAAACTGTGCATATAAGATTGAAAATGCCTTAAAAAAAGAGGGGTTTGAGTCTGCATCAGTTAACTTCGCTACCGGTGAGCTCACCATTGAAGGGGATATAGAAAAAGCCAAAAATATAGTGAAGAAAGTTGATTCAGGGGTTGAAGTAATAGAAAAAGAAGAACATCACCATGACTGCCATGATCACGGTGAAGATCCAAAGAAAATGCTTTACTTCATAGTTCCATCGTTAATTCTTTTTGTAATTGGGGTACTACTTAGGTACTACTACAACTACGACAATATTTTTGTATTTGGAATATTTGTCGTAGGCTATATGTTAGTAGGGTGGAAAGTTCTAAGGAACGCTGTTGTAAACTCCATCCACGGAAATGTCTTTGATGAGAACTTTCTTATGACAATAGCCACTTTAGGAGCCTTTGCTATTGGAGAATATCCTGAAGCCGTAGGTGTTATGCTCTTCTATATGGTGGGTGAGTTCTTCCAGAACTTATCAATAAATCGTTCTAGAAAATCAATTAAAGGGTTGTTAGCATTAAAGGCAGACTACGCAAACTTAAAGATTGGAGATAAGACAATTAAAGTTAAACCTGAGGATGTTAAAGTTGGTGATCTAATCTTAGTAAAACCTGGAGAACGGGTACCATTGGACGGATTGGTGATTGAAGGTTCATCAACTGTTGACTCTTCAGCACTAACTGGTGAAAGTATACCTAGGGTAGTCAAAGAAGGAGATGAGCTCCTATCAGGAATATTAAACTTAAATGGTCTTTTAACAGTTAAGGTTACAAAGGAGCTCAAAGAATCGACAATTTCAAGAATCTTTGAACTAGTTGAGAACGCAAGTGCAAGAAAAGCAAAAACAGAGCGTTTTATTACCAGATTTTCCAGATACTATACTCCAATAGTCGTAGGTTTAGCAGTACTCATAGCCACAATCCCACCCCTGGTTTTTGGAGAACCTTTATCCAATTGGGTATATAGGGCATTGGTACTATTGGTTATATCCTGTCCATGTGCATTGGTGCTTTCAATTCCTTTAGGCTACTTCGGAGGAATTGGAAAGTCTGCCAAAGAGGGAATACTCGTCAAAGGTTCAAACTTTCTCGATGCACTAAGCAAAGCTAGAATTGTGGCATTTGATAAAACAGGGACTTTAACAAAAGGAGTATTTAAAACGGTACAGATAGTCGCAAAGAACAGCTTTAACAAAGATGAAATCTTAAAGTTTATGGCATTGGCTGAAGCTCATTCAAGTCATCCAATAGCAAATGCAATAAAAGAGGCTTATGGAAAAGAAATTAATGAAAACGAGATTAAAGAACATGAGGAAATACCAGGGTATGGAGTTAGAGCCAAAATTAATGGAAAAGAAATAATGGTTGGAAACGATAGGCTTTTGCATAAATTTAACATCAAACATGACACCTGTCATGTAAAAGGTACGGTTGTCCATGTGGTTGTTGATGGAGAGTATGCAGGTTACGTAATAATATCCGACGAGATAAAAAAAGATGCTTTAGAAACCATACAGGAGCTCAGAAAACTTGGAGTTAAAAAGATTGTAATGCTTACCGGTGACAGCAAGGATGTTGCAGAAGAGATAGCAAAAAAAATCGGCTTAGATGAGTTTTACGCTGAACTGCTACCTGAGGATAAGGTAAATATTATCGAAAAGCTTGGGGCAGAGAAAGAAAATGGTACCGTTGTTTTCGTTGGAGACGGAATAAACGATGCCCCAGTTATTGCAAGGTCAGATTTAGGTGTTGCAATGGGAGCTCTGGGAAGTGACGTTGCCATAGAAACAGCAGATATAGTTATAATGGACGATAAACCTTCGAAGCTACCTTTAGGAATTAAAATATCAAAGAAGGTACAGAATATAGTTATGGAAAACATAATCTTAATTTTAATCGTTAAACTGTCATTTGTACTACTCGGAGCTCTTGGACAGGTCACAATGTGGGAGGCCATATTTGCAGATGTTGGAGTTGCACTACTTGCAGTTTTTAACTCGATGAGGATATTAAAATAGGGGAACAATTTAAAGTATTTAGATAACTATTTTTATTCTATTATTCTTATTCACTACTACTGCATAATTATTATTAGAATATATGTGAGTTACTCAGGTGATTGAACAAATCCCTGCGGGATTTAGTTGAATAATCTATGATTATTCAACTTCCCTGTAGCTTCGCTACAGTGGATATAGCTCACCTTCACTACGTTCAGGTGATTTTATGGAAAATATAACAATTTATTTTGCAACAGGCAACCCCAACAAGATCAAAGAGGCCAATATCATTTTAAAAGACTTAGATGGCATAAATATCGAGCAGATAAAATGCCCTTATCCAGAAATTCAAGGAACACTTGAAGAGGTTTCAGAATTCGGAGCTAAATATGTTTATGAGAAAATAAATTATGAAAATCATAGATTTTCAAATCCAGTGGGAAAACCGATAATAGTTGAAGATAGTGGTTTTTTTGTTGAAGAGCTCAATGGATTCCCAGGTACATATTCAAAATATGTTCAAGAAACCATAGGAAATGAAGGAATTTTAAAACTTCTCGAAGGTAAGGAAAACAGAAATGCCTATTTTAAAACTGTTATTGGATACTGCGATGAAAATGGAGTTAAATTATTTAAGGGAATTGTAAGGGGAAAAGTCTCAGAGGAAATTAGAAGTAAAGGATTTGGATTCGCCTATGACAGTATATTTATTCCTGAAGGGGAAGATAGAACTTTTGCAGAAATGACTGCCGAAGAAAAAAGTGAAATATCACATAGAAAAAGAGCTTTTGAGGAATTTAAAAAACATTTAGAGAACTTAAAAAAATAACATTATGAAAATCAAAGACTTTCAATACCCTAAACGGGAAGTGAGATTATGGATTCATTCGACATTATGAAAGCATCACAAATTGCTTGCTGTCTTGAAGTGAGCAGTTTTAAACCTGGAAATGTGCACAGAAACAGAGATTATAAAGATATAATGTACCACCACTTTATAGCCTCAGGAATAGGTTTTGGAAATATTGTTTATGAAGCTTCCAAGGATAGCAAAAATTCAGGATACTACATAAAAAAAGGGGTCATAGAGTCTAAAAAATGGTCTCCAACAAATGCAAACCTTGGAATAGTAATGTTACATATGCCTATTGCAATGGCATCTGGAAAGCTTGAGAAGTTTAATGAAGATAAATTAAAGAAAGAACTAAAGGAAATTGTATCAAATACCACAACAGAAGACGCCATTAATGTGTATGATGCCATTAACATAGCCATGGCTGGTGGATTAAACACTCCAGAAGAAGGTCCTGATGTATCGTCAGAAGATGCTAAAAAAGAATTAATTGAAAAGAATTTAACACTCTACGATGTTTTCAAGATATCTTCCGAATGGGACAATATATCAAAGGAATGGACCGATAATTTTCAAATATCCTTTAAAGGCTACAATTTATTAAAAGAATACTACGAAGAGTTTGAAAACATAAATTTGTCAATAACAAAGACATTTTTAAAAATACTCTCCGAATATCCGGATACACTGATTTCTAGGAAAAAAGGAATTGAAAATTCAAAAATGGTCTCAGAAATGGCTAAAGAAGTTCTGGAAAACTTTAACCAGGAAAAGGTAATCGAGTTCGATAAATTTTTATCCAAAGAGGGAAATAAGTTAAATCCAGGAACCACTGCAGATTTAATAGCATCATCTTTAATGATATATCTACTCGATAGAATCGATAAAAATAATACTGTGTTGTGGTAAAATTAAGTTATTTATTTTTTAATTTCTTTCAGTTTGTTTATTATGTTATTTAAATTTTCTTTAACTCTTTCTATTTCATCTTTTTCATTTTTATTTACATATTCGGATAACTCTTTTTCTAATTCATTTTTTGCTTTTTGAATTTCATCTATTGAATACCTATCATTTAAATCTATTAATTTACCAAGATTAATTGAACCTATTAATGAAGTCATAAGGAGCTCATATTTTAAAATATTGGTAATATTAGTATCACAATATGCCAACCACAATATATTTATGATTTTTTTATCCACATCATCTGAGATTTTAAAAGTAGTATTTGTTTTTATTCCCGTATCTGTTTTTTCTGTATCAGTAATCGGAATATAAAATTTATTTATTAAATCCAATAAATAGCGTTTATTGATTTCCTTTAATTTATCTATGACATAGAAAAAACAATCATATTTATTTAAAGTATATGATTCTTTCAACATAACTTTATAGATATTATTTATTTCATCATTAATTTTATCAATTTCAGGCGGTTGTATGAAGTATTTATCATCTGAATTTGAAGTTTTAGGTATGGAGTATATGAAGGTTTATCTAAACTTTCAATTTTTTCTTTTAATTCATTGATATTCATTAATATAAACTGATAGCTATTGTCTCTTATGGCTCTTTTTACTGTTCCATATTCTCCATATGGATTATATATTTTTTTAAGAAATTCTTCTAATAACCATAAATAACAACTATCCTTAGACCGTTCATATTCGAAAATTATTTTAAATGAAATCGTCTTAAAAACATCGTGGTTTGAGGTGTACAATGATATGGTATATTTTTCAAAAAGTTTTCCTATGGTTTCGATTATTTTATCTGTAAATATTATTTTAAATCTTTTAATTTCATCATTCTTAGCATTTAATGACATACCGTTTTCATAAATTGTTTCTATTATTTCCAGTTCCAAATCAATGTCGTTGTTATTATTTATTTTCACTTCTGCAATTTTATATAATGCGTCTATTGATGATTCATAAACCTTATGCCATAATGGGTCTTTTGACTCTTTTTTATTTAATATACTGGTATATTCATTTATTATACGCCTTATAACAAAAGTATAATCTATAAAATACCCCTGATTCTTTGGATTATTACCATACTTTTTAAATAATTTCTCATAATATCCCCCTAATGAAGATATGCACTTTTCCGCAGTATCTAAATCACCGGATTCTAATTGGTTTTTTATTATTTTATATACTCTGAATAAAGAATTATATTCCACGGGTTTTTCTATTTTCTTTTTATCCTTAGACTTTCCATTAGTGCCATTATTCCCGTTATTATTAGTTTTAATTTCTTTTTTCAATAAATTTTTTAATTTCTCCATATATGTTAGGTTTTTTATTTTTCTAATTATTTTATTTTTCCAATTATCTTTGGAAAGTTCTTCTTTTGATAATTTTTCTAATACATAGCAGATTGATTCTGAGGGATTAACAATTTCACAAACTTTTTTAATATATGAAAGAAAAGTACATACGCTTAGTAAAATACCGAAAATTACAACTAAAACTAAATATACATTAAATACTTTCATAATGGCACTAAGCAATAATATAATAGATAAATATAGAATTACTGCTAAAAATTTTAAAAATACTTCATCTTCAAGAAATAATTTCATTATTACGGTTCCCCGTTTATCAGAAATATGTTGTATTATCAATGTAGTAATTGAAATAAAGATGCCACTTACAGTAAAAATAGCTATGGCAACATCTATTAAGCCATCATTTAACTCATTTAATCCATAATCTAAAAGATTATAACGTATTATGTTATTTATTATCCCAATAGTATAATTATAATCTACAAAAATATCAAGAATAAATGCACCAATTAAAATCAATAAGCCCCAATATGAAGATTTTATTAAATCCCCCATAAATTTAATATTACCCATATATGCACCCCAATAATCAATAATAAAACAATATTATAAATTGAATTTGTCGTATAAAACATATTGGAAGTATTAAATATCTTTTTATAATCTATTTTTATTCATAATTCATATTCAGTAAATTATATATGCAATCCTTTTTTAACTACTTTAAATAAGGTAATGGAAGATTATGTGTTTAAAATTATATTCAACGGTGATTAGATGAGCGAAGATAAATACGATAAAATCATAGATTTGGCAAAGAGAAGAGGTTATCTATGGAGCTCCTTTGAGGTATATGGTGGTATCGCAGGTTTTGTTGATTATGGTCCTTTAGGCGCAATATTAAAAAATAACGTTATTGAAACCTGGAGAAAGCACTATATTGTTAAAGAAGAGTTTTACGAAATAGACAGTCCAACTGTAACACCGTATGAAGTATTAAAGGCTTCAGGACACGTGGATAACTTTACAGATCCGATGATTGAATGTAAAGAGTGTTTGGAAGCTTTTAGGGCAGACCACATAATAGAAGAAAAAGTAGATATTGATACAGAAGGAAAAACACTACATGAGCTCGATGAGTTAATAAAAGAACACGAGATTAAATGTCCAAAATGTGGTGGAGAATTTGACAAGGTTAAAGAGTATAATTTAATGTTTGTTACATCAATAGGTCCTGGTGGAAAGAGAACAGGATACATGAGACCTGAAACAGCTCAAGGAATATTCATACAGTTTAGAAGAATATCCCAGTTCTTTAGAAACAAATTACCATTTGGAGTTGCCCAGATTGGTAAGGCATATAGAAACGAAATTTCACCTAGGCAGGGAGTTATCAGATTGAGGGAATTCACCCAGGCAGAAGGAGAGTACTTTGTTCATCCAAATATAAAGGACTGTGAAAAATTCAAGTACGTAGAAAATGAAGTAATCCCACTTTTACCTGCTAAAACCCAGATGGATGAAAACTTAAAACCAGAAGAAAAAGTAGTTCAAATGACACTAAAAGAAGCTGTTGAAAAGGGAATAATAAGACATGAAACAATAGCATACTTCATAGCAGTAGCTAAGAAGTTTTTATTGGATATTGGTATTGACGAGAAAAAATTGAGGTTTAGACAGCACCTACCAAATGAAATGGCCCACTATGCCATAGATTGTTGGGATGCTGAAATATATACAGAAAGATTTGGTTGGATTGAGTGTATAGGAATTGCAGATAGAACCGATTACGATCTAAAGGCACATATGAACCACAGCGGTGTTGATTTAAGAGTATTTGTAGAGTTTGACGAACCAAAAGAAGTTGAAGTTTATGAAGTTGAATTAAACTACAAAGTTGTTGGTAGGATATTTAAAAAAGATGCAAAATTGATTGAAGAAGCCCTAAAAAACATGGAAAACGATGAAATGGAAGAACTTGTAAATTCATTAAATAAAGATGGAAAATATATTTTAAAAGTAGGTGAAAAAGAATTTGAAATTTTAAACGACTATTTAAAAATAAACAAAGTTAAAAAGAAAATAAGCGGGGAAAAAGTATTGCCCCACGTTATAGAACCATCCCATGGTATAGACAGGATAACATACTGTTTAATTGAACATTCATTTAAGGAAGAGGAAGATAGAACCTACCTAGATTTAAAACCACACGTAGCTCCTATAAAAGTTGGTGTCTTTCCACTGGTAAATAAACAAGGTATGCCAGAGATTGCAAAAGAGATAAAGGACATGTTAAGAAACAACGGCATTATTGCTGAATATGATGACAGCGGAGCTATAGGAAGAAGGTACATGAGAATGGATGAGATAGGTACACCATTCTGTATAACCGTTGATGGCGACACACTGAAGGACAATACAGTAACGCTCAGAGAAAGAAACTCAAGAGAGCAAAAGAGAATTAAAATTGAAGAAGTTGTTGACTATATTAAATCGTCCTTGCATTAAAATAGAATTTCATTTTCTTTTCTTTACAATTTTTTGATTTATTATGAATTTTTCTGATTCGTCGAGACCTTTGTTTTTGTCAGGTTTTAATTTGTTAATAATATACACCCATAAAATATAAATATTGAATATTATTAAGTCTAAATATCATAATAACAAATAATATAAATTGTGATAATATGGTGAATAATGTAAAGGAAGAAGTTAAAACATACTGGGATTTTAGAAGTGATTCCTATGATAATTCTCCCGGTCATTCTGGTTTTGTAGATATTTGGAGAACTGTTTTATCTGAAACTTTTAAAGGGAAAATGAAAATCCTTGATGTCGGATGTGGAACAGGTTTTTTATCCTTGATTTTAGCTGAATTAGGGCATGATGTTATAGGTGTGGATTTATCTGAGGGAATGCTCAGTAAAGCAAAAAAGAAGGCGGAAGAGAATGGATATGATATTTTATTCAAATTAGGGGATGCCGAAAATCTACCTTTTGAGAATGACTCTTTTGATGCTATTGTGGAGAGGCACATACTATGGACGCTCCCAAATCCAGAAAAAGCCATTAATGGATGGGCCAAACTTCTAAAAAATGGAGGTAAATTGATATTGATTGAAAGTGAAAAGAAGGAAGGAAATGTTGCCAACCACCACTATAACGAAGAAATTGCAAAGGAGCTCCCTTTTTCAAACGGCATAGATTTGGAAAAATTCAAAGAGATAGCAAATGAATGCAATTTAACATTTAAAGTAGAAACTTTGGACTGCGAGAAGATAAATTTAATGATTGTTTGCGAAAAAACTTGTTAATTTTTCTTTATTTGATTTTATCGATATATAGTTGAATAATATAAATGTATATTTGATAATAAATAATTAGTAATAAATAATAAATATTATGTAATAATTTATGTTAAATTACATTAAAATATTAATAAACTAAAAATTCATTTGGTGATTCAATGGAACCTTTGCAGGGTTGTAGGATGATTGGAGCCATTAGGGCATTTAATGGAATACTTGACGGATATTCAATATTACACTCACCACCTGGATGCCATTCTGGTGTGATGATGTTGGAAGTTTTGCAAGATAACAGCGATTGGAGAATTGCAGTTTCTGGAATGCATCAAAGGGATTTGGTTTATGGGGCGGAGAACAAGTGCTTATTGGCAATAAAAAAGGTATATGAGACCATTAAACCAAATTTTATTGTTGCTATGGATTGCTGTTCATCAGGTATTTTAGGAGAAGATTTAGAGAGCATTGTTAATTTAGCAAAGGATGAAATTGATAAAGATATAATCTATTTTAGCGGAGCAGGATATCACAGTTTGGCATATTCAGGTTATGATGAAGCATTAAAATCATTAGTTCAATTTATGGAGCAAAAAGAAACCATTCCAAACTCAATAAATTTGATTGGTATAAAAATCGATGATTTTAAGGCTAAGGAAGATATTGAAGAAATAAGGAGGATTTGCTGTAATGCAGGAGTTAATATAAATTCTATTTTAACCTGCGATACTTTTGATGCCATAAAGAATGCTCCAAATGCTGAATTAAATGTCGTCTTTGGAGATGGAATTAAATTGGCAGAATTAATGAAAAAGAAATTTGACATCCCATATGTTGTTGTTGATTATCCATATGGCTTAAATGGGACCTTGGAATTTTTAAACTCGCTAAATGAGCATGTTAATGTTGATTTTGAGTTTGTTGAAGAGGAAAAGAAGAGGATAATCAAAACTGTTGAAAAGGTTCAGTTCTATTTAAAAGGATTCTACGGCATGAGCTCCGCAGTAGTTGGAGATTATAAGGCATTTGGATTTGCCAAATTTTTGTCTGATGAGATAGGGTTTGACATTGATACCTTGGGCGTTTCAAAATTTTACAATATCAACAGCAAAATAAAGGAAATTAAGGATATCGTGGAAAATATTGTTATAGACGACAGAAAGGAGCTGGAAGATAAAATTATGGAAAATAACATTGAGATACTGTTTGGTTCCAGTTATGAAAAGAAAATGGCACAAAATAAAAACATACCATTAATAAGGTTCTCCTATCCAGTAGTTGATGAAATATCTTTAAGTAATACTCCACTTGCTGGATTTAGGGGAGCTCCTATAATTATTGAAAGAATTATAAATGAAATTACAAAGGCATAATAGGTGGCGATATGCAGTATAAAGAACAGAAAATAAGAATTTGCTCAAACCTTCCACTGCATAGGCAAAGCGGTGTTCCTGGGAAGGTTTGTGGAGCTTTAAGGATTGCAAACCAAATAAAAGGATGTGTCCCAATACTCCATTCACCAGTAGGTTGTGCATTCCAAAGGAAGATAAACACATTTGCACCTTATGAGATAACCTACAATTTACCTTGCACAAATTTAACAGAGGTTGATACAGTCTATGGCGGTCATGAGAAATTGGTAGAAAAGGTTTTGGAGGTTAATAAAAAATATCATCCTGAGCTCATATTAATTATATCAACATGTGCCCCTGATTTAATTGGAGAGGATTACGATATTACATTGGATGAAGTCAGGGATATGATTGATGCAAAGATTATATACGACACAGGAAATGCAAAGAGAGCTCCCGTTGGCATGCAAAGTGCATTATATTCATTAGCCACTCAGGTAATGGAGGAACAGGATAAAATCAAAAAAAGCCTGAATATTTGCAAACTTTCATACCATAGAACAGATTCAGTTGATGAATTTGTAGATATTTTGGAAGAGATGGGAGCTCATGTTAATGGAGTTTATTTCAACAACAACACCGTTGAAGATATAAAAAACATTCCAAGAGCTGAGCTCAATTTGGTAGATTTTCCAGCAGATTGGGTATTATATGCCGAGAAGAAATTTGGGACAAAATATCTTGTGCCGCCACGACTAAAAATAGAAGACTCACTAACGACATTAAATGGGTTTGCCAAATATTTGTATGCTATTGCAGGAGCTCTGGACTTGGATACTGATGTAATTGAAAAAAGAAAAAAAGAAGCAGATGAAAAACTTGAAAAATATAGGAAAAAATTAAAAGGTAAAAAAATAGCAAGTGGATTTTCAGTTCATGGAGGGGCAATGCAAACACTGATTGAAGACGTAGGAATGGAATGCCCTGTTTTAATATTAAAAACTAGAAGAATGAATTTAATGATGAAAGATGATGCTGTTAAACACATATCCAATTCAATGACAAGATTTATTGAAAATCATCAAGGATATGCTCCAGAAGTATTGATAAATCCAACTACTGAGGAAGAAATAAAGGCTATGAAGGAACATGGTATTGAATTGTGCGTAGGCGGAATGGAAAATAACATGTTTGAATATTTAAGAAACGGCATAAAATTATTCGATATGAGGCGGATGATGCAAATATCAAAAATGGGCTTCAACAATTCTGTAAATATAGCAAGGGAAACCTATAAAATTGTCTCCAAAGAACCAAAATCACACTTGTTATTGGGAAATATAGAGTATTCAATGAGAAATCCAAGTTTATCAAACTATTGGGCAGATATTGTTGATATATTCCAAACATGCTGGCATTGTGATTGTAAGGACTAATCATAATGAGATTAATATAATTATATAAAATAAGAATTAAGGTGATAATGTGAAACAAATAGCATTTTATGGAAAAGGAGGAATTGGTAAATCTACAACAGTATGCAATATAGCGGCGGCACTTGCAGATGAGGGAAAAAAGGTAATGGTAATCGGGTGCGACCCAAAACACGACTGCACTTCAAATTTAAGGGGTGGGGAAGAGATTCCTACAATATTGGACACGCTGAGGGAAAAAGGAATGGAAAAACTCAGTTTAGAAGATGCAATAGAGGGGAGAAAGATTGAAATGGATGAAATCATCCATAAAGGGTATAACGGCATATACTGCATTGAGGCAGGAGGACCAAAACCAGGATACGGATGTGCTGGAAGGGGTGTCATTGTAGCAATAGATTTGTTAAAGAAAATGGATATATATGAAGAATTAGGCGTGGATATAGTTCTTTATGATGTTCTTGGAGATGTTGTTTGTGGAGGATTTGCCATGCCTTTAAGAATGGGATTGGCTAAGCAAATTTATGTTGTAACTTCCTCCGACTACATGGCAATGTATGCGGCAAATAATATATGCAGAGGCATGAAGGAATTTGCTAAAAAAGGAGGAAGTAGGCTGGGAGGATTAATTTACAATGTCAGGGGTTCATTAGATGCTTATGATTTAGTTGAAGAAATGGCCAATAAAATAGGAACTGAGATTACAGGTAAGATTCCAAATTCTATGCTGATTGCTGAGGGTGAGATTGAAGGAAAAACTGTAATTGAATATGCTCCTGACAGTGAAATTTCATCTATTTATAGAGAGCTCGCCAGGAAGATTTATGAAAATGATACAGGAGTAATTCCAAATCCTCTGGAAAATGAGGAAATAATGCAAATTGGGCAGGCCGTTAAGGAAAGGATTAAAAAAATGAGGAACTAATTGTAATGTTAATTTTATTCGCAAATTAATCTTATATTGTTATTTATATTTACTAAAAGGCATAAGGGCGATACCATTGGATATATTATCTTATTTAACTCAAATAATCGTTTTATCATCAGTTGGGATTATTATTGCAGGAATCATTGAAGAAACAAATCTATTGTCCATAATTAAGAAAATAACAAAACCATTATGTTTAATCTCAAATTTACCTGAGGAGTGTGTAGTGGCGTTATTGGGGAATTTTATAAATCCAACAGTTGGAAAATCGATGCTTGCTAAATTCTACAAAGATAATAAAATAAACAGTAAAGAGACAATAATTACTACAATAATAAGTCCATTGCCAATAATTTTAGGAGAGAGTATATTTAGGGTGCAGCTACCCCTTGCAATTGTTCTCCTTGGATATAAATTAGGTACAATATATGTGCTTTTTAATATGTTTTCTGGATTTTTAATGGCTTCAATTGGAATTATATATTCAAATATCTTTTTTGAAAGGAAACCAATAAACATCAATACCAACAACAATGAAAAAATTATATTCAATAGGGAAGTTATTACGAAAGGTGTTATGAAATCTGTAGAGCTCCTAAAAAAAGTAATTCCTATGATTGTAATATTTACATTACTAATATATTGCCTAATGACTTTTGGTTTAACGGATATTGTAAAAGAGATATTTACACCAATATTTGGCATACTAAATTTACCGGGAGAAGCAGTAATGGTTTTAGTTGCAAATTTTGCCCATTTCTCCGCAGGATATGCTACTGTGGATATATTAATAAAAAATGGAGTGTTAAATGAAAAACAGGCATTATTAACACTGTTAATTGGAAATATAATTGGGGTGACTATGATATATTTAAAACACTCCATAGGGACCTATGTTGCATTATTTGGTAAATTCGGTCTAAAATTAGCCATGATTAATTATACTATATCGATTATTATAAAAATTATATTAATAACCCTTGTAATGTTGATACTTTAAATTAAAAAAGAACTAGTAAAAAACCTAACGGTTTCGATTACGAAGTGAGCGAATAATAAAATCGGAGCTCACGAAGTGAGCGTTATGAAAATCATAGATTTTCAAAACCCTTAACGGGAAGAGCTATAAAATCACGAAGTGATTTTATTCAATGCGAAGCATTTTATCTAATTTACTACTCAAATTCCTTCGGAATTTGATGGTCTGATTTTAACTCCTTTTGTGTCCCTGTCCTGTTGCAAGATACAGGATTTCCATCCCACTATGGTCTTATTTTAACGGTTTATGACGAAGAAAAGCTTGACATGTCAAGTTAATTTCCATCCCACTATGGTCTTATTTTAACATCTACATTCAAAACCTTGTAGGAATCTTCTTTACTGATTTCCATCCCACTATGGTCTTATTTTAACTTGCCAATTTCCCAGACGCATATATTGCACTTTGGTCATTTCCATCCCACTATGGTCTTATTTTAACCTAGATATGATATTTTATTGTCTTGTGCTCGGACTTTATTTCCATCCCACTATGGTCTTATTTTA
>NZ_AQXV01000049.1:0-59767 GCF_000376965.1 Methanothermococcus thermolithotrophicus DSM 2095
TATAATATTATAATAATATAAATATCTAATTAATTATTACCAATAGATAAAAAGGTGTTAGTATGAAACGAGTATTAATACTCTCTATTTTGGCATTGATATCATTGATTCCCGTAGCTATGGGGGCAGAAATCGGGGATGTAAATGCAGACAACTCAATAGATATTGCCGATGTGGTATATCTGTTCAAAAATAGAAATCTCAACCTTGAAGATGGAGATTTGAACTGTGATAATTCAATAGATATTGCCGATGTGGTATATCTGTTCAAAAACTATGATACATTTAGACGTCCAGTTGTATTTGCTGAAACATTTAGTTTAGAGCCGCACTGGGATGAAGGATACTGTTATATAGTAGATTCAAAGGGATACAAATTTGTTTTATTAAAAGAAGGAGCAACAGCACCAAATATCCCTGATGCAAAGGTAATAACAACACCTGTAAAAAACATTAGTACCATATTTTACTGTCCAATTGTTTCAACAGCAGATATATTAAATGATTCCTCATGCTATGATACAATAAAAGGAGTTCCGAGCTCTGTTTTAAAATATTCGCCAGAACTTACAAAAAGATATAACGAAGGTAAAGTTGCAAATATTGGCTCATCATCTGAAATTAATTATGATGTAGTGGTTAATACAAGTCCAGATATTGTATTCTTAGGAGATTGGTCATCCCATGATGCAATGGAAGCTAAATTAAATGAACTAGGTATTACAGTATCAAGGTTCTACACATACGATGAACCAACATTTCTAGGAAGGATAGAGTGGGTGAAATATGCCGCGGCCTTCTGGGGGGAAGACAAGTACAACAAAACGAAAGATTACTTCCAAGGTGCATGGAAAAAGAAGAACGAGTTGTTAAGAACAACAAGAAATGCAAATGATTATCCAAAAGTTGTTAATTTCTGGAAGTGGAGTGATACAAGCACACCGAGTGTTCCACAGGCTCAGAATTTTTACAGTAGGTTGATAAATGACTTTAGAGGAGATTACGCATTTAACGACATACCTGGAACAGGTTCTGAAAAATTAGATACAGAAACTTTCATGGAAAGAACAGTAAATGCTGATGTGATTATATTGAGGCAGTGTAAAGATATAAAAACAAAAGAAGATTTATTGGCCAGATACCCAACCTCAGGCTTTGAAAACTTCAATGCATATAAAAATGGAAGATTCTATGTTTCAAAACCTGATTACTATGTATGGGAAGCAAGGGACCCACTAGGATATATGGAGGATTATGCTAAGATGGTTCATCCAGAGTTATTCCCTAATGGAGATAATGATTTAAAGTACTACATCAAACTTCAGTAAACTACCTGCCCTTATGGACTGGCATTTTATGGTCCTGTTAAAATAAATAATAAAATTTTTTATTATTTTTCCAATCTTCCGTTTTTTAGGAAAATTTACTAATAATTCAAGAGTTAATATTCCATTTACTATTACATTCGCTTTCAGGGTTCCATTCTTTTATAATGACGTGTCTTATTGAAATTTTTATGGCTATATTATGTTATTTCCTATTTTTTTATAAATTTTAATAATTTAGATATTAAGTAGAATTTTTATATATTATTATTTCCTATTTTTTTATAAATTTTAATAATATAGTTATGGGTGGAATTTTGAAAGTTAAAAGATTTTTGGGATTGTATATATTATCTTTAGTATTGTTGGTAATTTTATCTTATTTTAGTATTGCAGAAGGGACAATTCCAATAAAAGATGAACAGTTGGAAAAATATTTATTAGAAGGAACTACTGGAAATGTAATTATGGATCAAATTATAGAAAAATTAAGACTTCCAAGGGTTGTTGGAGCAATTGTTGTTGGATTAGGTATTGCCGTGGCAGGGATTTTAATGCAAGGGTATTTTAGAAATCCACTGGCAGACCCCTATTTAATGGGTGTGGCAAGTGGAGCATCTCTTGGCGTTGTTTTGTATGTTTTTACATCGTTATTGTTTAAAATGGGGGTTCCTCGTTCAATATATGGATTTATTATCTCTGCGTATATTGGCTCATTAGCCACCATGGTTGCTGTTATAAATATGGCAAGAATTGTAAAGCAAACTGCAACATTATTGATTTGCGGTATTATGATAGGAGCAATAGCATCTGGATTAACCACGCTTGTTGTATATACTGGGGATTATATGGGTGAAGAAAATTCCAAACTCGCAGAGTATTTAATGTGGGGGATGGGCTCACTTAACAATTTAACATGGGGCCAGATTAAGATTATGACGATTGTAATAATTCCAACAGTTATTTTAACTTACATATTTTTTTCAAAAAAACTTGATGCAAACCTTCTTGGAGAGAAATATGCCATAAGTGTTGGAGTAGATGTAAAAAATTTAAGAAAATGGCTGATAACATTATCCTGCATATTGACGGCAACTGTTGTATCATTTACAGGGCCTATTGCCTTTGTAGGGTTGGTATGTCCCATTATGGCAAGAATGATTTCTGGCACCTCAAAGCACATCTATGTAATACCTATGACGGCTTTATTGGGTTCTATATATGTGCTATTTGCAGATATACTAACAAGACCTGGAGTAGTAATACCACAGACATCCAACAATATTCCACTATTGGCTCCATTATCCATAATCGGAGCTCCGATTGCTATAATTGTATATCTAAAAGTTAGAAAAATGGGAATATAAAATTTAAAAATGGGATATGATGAATTATAGATATGTTATAATTTTAGCTTTACTTGTTTCAGTGGTTGGATTATTTATTACTGGGGTGTATTTTGGTGGAAATGCCAAATCAATTACAATAGATGATACTACAAATTTTGTTATATATCAAACAAAAAGTACGGTGGATTCCATATATTATAAAATAACTGGGAAGCATATTTTTCCCCAAACTCCATTGGATGAAAGTACTAAATTTAAATATATCATATTAAAAAAATATCGTTTACCACCAATTGTTGGAGCAATTCTTGTGGGTTTAACGTTATCAACATGCGGTTTAATGTTGCAGACATTATTTAGAAATCTTTTATCATCCCCATATACGACAGGTATCTCAAGTGGAGTTTTATTTGCTGTTACACTTGTTATATTTATATATAGTTTTGCAGAACTATTTTCAACCTTTAAAGTAGATGAAAATATAATAGCAGGATGGTGTGGTGGATTATTATCACTAATCATGCTTATTATTATAGCCCTTAGGGTTAAAGAAGTAAATGGAGTTTTGATTGTTGCTCTGTTAATGAGTTACCTATTTAGGGGAATAAGTGCATATCTAATGGCAAATGGAACAGATTTTACAATTCAGGAGTATTATACGTTCATTATTGGAAATGTAGCGAGAGTTAATGTAAATAATATATTTCAGATGGTCATATCCACAATAGTATTTATAATTGGGAGTATTTTTTTAATAAAACCATTAAACGCCCTGTTATTTGGTGAAACCTACGCAAAAAGTTTTGGGTTAAATGTAAAAAAGATTAGAATATTGATACTATTATTGGCATCATTTATTGTAGGGGTTATAATTCCGTATGTTGGGTTAATGGCATTTGTGGGTATTGCAGCACCATATTTGGCAAGACCTATTATAAGAACCTCAGACCACAGGTGGCTACTGCCTGCAACTATGCTTGTTGGTGTGGTGTTGATGCTCATGTGTCATATTATTTCATTGAAATACTGGGTCCCCATCTTTTACCTGTATAATATAGACCGTCCAGCTCAGGTTTTACCAATAGGCTCCATCCTTGACGTACTAGGTGGATTACTGGTAATATATTTAGTATATAATGGTGAAAAAAAGATAAGAATACAATAAATAATAAACATGCAAAAAAATAAACAATAAAATAGATTTGATTATTCTTCAATTAATCATTATTCTAACATCTCTTTTAAAGATTTAATATTTCCATCATATTTTATTACCTTCTTATTCGTATTAATCGCATGTTCAACAAGTTTTTTATTTAAAATATTGGTCTGCCCCACTGGAAAATCCGTATATATAACTACATCAGATGTTCTGAGCTCATGTAATGCCTTTTCAAATTTTTCATTTGATATGGGTTCATAAGGCTCTTCGCATATTATCTCCAATTCCATGGTTTTTGCCACAATATAATCTATATCATTTTTATGTAATATTCCTACAACCACATCGTATCCATTCTTAGTAAGAAATCTTAACACATCAACACCTGTCCCTGCACCACAAACTAAAAAAATCCTATTATAACCCCCAAATCCAGAATTTGCATTTTTTAGTTCAAAATAACCTATTATTTCGTTGTAATTTGCATTATCCAAATCATAAAGATTATTTACGATTTCTTTTTTCATAACATCCTCTGGATGTCCGTATGCTATTACCCTGTGGTTTTTTATTAATGCCATTTTATCGGCTATCCTCAGAGCGAGCTCTATATCATGAAGTGTAACAATTATTGCTAAATTATTTTCTGTTGCAAGTTTTCTCAGTAAAAGAGTCAGTTCAATTTTATGTTTTGCATCCAAAAAACTCGTTGGCTCATCCAGTATGAGAGCGTTAGGTTTCTGAGCAAGAGCTCTTGCTATCATTATCTTCTGTCTCTCCCCATCACTCATTTCAAAAAAGTTTTTATTTAATAGATACTCGGCATTTACAGATTTTGCGGCATGTGTGATTATTTCCTTATCCTTTTCGGTTAATCTACCAAATAAATCAGTGTAAGGGTGCCGTCCAATGGCGATAATATCATATCCAGTCATATTTCCCGGATTTACTCGCTCAGTTAATACCACTGCCATTTCCTTTGCAAGTTTTTTTGGCGTTAAACTATGTATATTTTGACCATTTAAATAAACTACCCCCTTTTTAGGTTTTAAATATGTTGCTATGGTTTTTAGAAGTGTGGATTTACCTGCACCATTTGGACCTATGATGCACAGTATTTCTCTTTCCTTTATATGTAAATTCACATCTTCAACTACAATATAATTTTTATATCCTACAGTTAAATTCTCAGTTTTTAACATATATTATCACGATTTAAATTTATTTATTATCATATCATACCAAACCCGTTATTATATTAATTGTAAATTTTCTTTAATAATATGTATAAATACTTTTATCAAGTGTCTACTTTAATAAACGCCACAAAATATATACTCACTAAAAATAATACAACCTTCTAACTAATGGCCTAAGTTTTTGGTGCTGAGCTCAGAGTAATATACCTAATGATAATGCTACCACCGATATATCCAAAAAAATATTTGTTGGGGTTATCAAATCTTTAAAAGAAAAATCCTGCCCCTTCATAGTTGCTACTCCCTGCATGTAATAGTATATTATACACTATGGGTCATTAACAACATATACTTTTTACAGGACATGTTAAACATGGAATTTATTTAATGGCCAAATTTTCCTTTAATTTATCTTTCCATGTTAAATCAATATCAATGCCCCCGCCTTGGAAGTCTCCAATATCAACATCTCCGTAGGTGTCCTCAATATCTCCTTCAATTTCCATATAAATTCTTTTTAATTCTTCAAGGTTCTCTTCACTTGTTTTCCAAAGGCCTCTTTGATATGCCTCCAGCAATCTCCTACTAATTTCTTCTAATGCATAGATGTTGTTTTCTTTAAAGAATTTCCTATTTTCCTCATTTTTCACATGGGTGTTGAATATCTCATCAAAAACCCAATTATCAACCTCTTTTGTTGTGGCACTCCATCCAAATACTCTTCCAACTCTCTTCGCTATATCTCCTGCCCCTTTATAATCATGTCTTTTCATCCCTTCAATCCACTTTGGATTTAAAAGTTTTGATAAGGAAACCCTCTCTATCTCCTCCTTTAAAGTCCTTATCTCAACTTTATTTGGATTTCTCGTATCCTCATAATAGACCTTAACATCCTTTTTTGAAATGACCCTTGCAGCATTTGTTAATCCACCATGCGTTCCAAAATAACTACAGCATCCAAATAAATCATATTCATCAGTAACGGTTTTGTTAAATGTCAAGTCAACACTCTTTAAGATACTTTCAAATGCATCCTTTGCAAATGTTCCGTGAACATTTTTTCCATAAGCATATGAGTTCCAAAGCATGAATGCATCCTTTAAATCTTCCTCATTTTCCCATGCACTTGAATATATTGCATATTTAACCCCATTCCCATAAGTCCCTGGTTTTGAACTGAATATTCTATATGTTGCTTCTCTGAGGGATAACTCCTTCTCTAAACCTTCTAACACATGTTTTTTAACAAAATTCATCTCTATTGGTTCATCTAACTTTGCCACTTTTGTTATTGCCTCATCAACAATTTCTATACAATTTGGGAAATTATCTCTCAAAATCCCACTAACCCTTATAGTCACATCAATTCTCGGTCTTCCCAACTCCTCCAATGGAATAACTTCTACACCAACAATCGTCCCATGTTTCCATTTTGGTTTAACCCCTAATAGATGAAGAATTTGTGCCATCCCCTCTCCATCAGACCACATAATATCTGATGCCATCCAATAACTAGCAACGTTTTCAGGATATTTACCATTTTCGTTGATATATTTTTCAATCAACTTCTCAGCCAATAAAACTCCGACCCTATATGCTGCCTTTGTTGGAATCTTATACGGATCAAGAGAATAGAAGTTCCTTCCAGTTGGAAGAATATCATCCCTTCCTCTTGTTATTAATCCAGATGGTCCCGGTTCTATATATTTTACATCAATGGCATTTAAAAGTGCATTTATTTCCTTAGATTGTTCTAATCTTTCATTTATATCAAATATTTTTTCTTTTAATTCATTATCCTCAATATTTATTCCATCTAATACGTTTTTTATCTCATCTTGCAACTTTCTTTTATATTCAAACTCCAAAATGGTATTTATAAATTCAACTTTTCTTTCCCCGCTTGGTAGTTCCCCAAATATATGCATACCATCATTTATCTTTGAATTCTTTATCATTTCCAAGGTATTTCTCAATTCATCAAAGATTTCCTTAAAGTTTGAATGAATTGAGTAAGACTCTTCGAGTTTTGCAGCTCTCCGCTTTGCTCCGATATCACCTTCTTTTGAAATATTTTCTATTTTCTCCTTAATTTTTAATAAGTTGGTTTTCTTTACTTCTTCAATAATTAAATGCTCTAACTGATGCCTTCTTGATGTATTCATATCTTTTAGATATTCGTTTACATAATTATCTAGGGTTTCAAGTTCTTCATTCATTGCATCGGTCATTACCGTTTGCATGTGGTCAATTAATACTGCATAACTTCTTCTCTTTGCAATAGTTCCCTCTGGTGGGTTATCTGAGTTGTAAATGTATAAGTGAGGAATGTCATTTATGCAGATATCTGGATAACATTCATTTGATAAACCAACATTCTTCCCAGGCAAAAATTCCAAAGTACCGTGGGTTCCAACATGAACTATAACATCAGCAATCTCACTGAAATACTTATATGTGGCAATGTATTGGTGTGTTGGTGGGCATTCTGGGTCGTGCAAAATTTTGCATACGTTTCCATCACATCTTGCTCCCGCACAACCTCTCTTTGGTTGAACGCAGACATATATATTTCCAAATTCTAAGCCAGTTATGACAATCTTGTTTTTTCCAGTACTGTCTTTATAAATCATAGATGCTGGGATATCTTTTCCATTTAAGTCTCCCCACGTATCTAAAACCTTCTTTTTAACGTTTTCTGGAAGTGTCTTGAAGTATTCCATATACTCTTCTTCATCCATTAGGTATAGATGGCCTCCTTTTGCAATAATCTCATTTACAGTCGTCCATCTAAATTCGGAGATTGCCTTTTTGTCTAATATCAATTTTGCCAATTCGTTTCCATTTTTGGGAATATTTTCAATACAATAACCTTCCTCGTTCATCTTTTTCATTATTCTTATCAAACTTTCAAATGAATCCAAATGTGCAGCACTTCCAACCGTTGCCTCAACAGATGCACATGCAGCATTATGCAAAACAAATATGACTTTTCTATCTTTTTTTGGTTTGTTTTTTAATTCCATCCATTTTTTTATTCTTTTAACTACTTTATCAATCCTATCATCTATTGGCATTTTCTTTTCCAAGTTCCCCTCCTTATGTACGGTTCCAATTAAAATTGGTTCTATAACCCCTTCAAATTCAGGTAAGGCAATTGTCCACCCTATATCCGCAGATAATCCTTGTATGTCATTTTTCCATTCTTCGTAGGTTTTGTAGTAGCTCACTATTGGATGGAAAACAGGGATGTTGAGTTTTTTTAGGACATCTATTCCTTGCAATTTCTTTAAACTGCCTTTTTCAACGACCGTTCCCAATGGAAAAGATAGTAAATTTATTAATGTATCTATTATTGGTTTTTCATTCTTAAAGAAGTATTTTAAGATACACTCTCCCCCTCCTATGGCATTTAAATCTTCATTTTTTGCCCCATAAGAAAAAACAGGAATTATATTAAAGTATTTTTCCAATTTACTTATCAGGGCATTTATAACGCCCATATCTTCATTCATAAGATAATGTCTTGAAAATAAAACCCCTATGGTATTCTTTTTATTAAAGTCTGCATTATTTAAAAATTCATCCAGATTCTCAAAGATTTCTCCCCTATAAAATATACCTTGGAAGGGTAGTTCTTTTGGTGGAGATAGGGGGAGGGCCATGTTTAAGGTTTCTTTTATAAGGTACATAATGAGATTTTTGAAATTTTCAACTCCTCCGTAAACCGTATATAGATATGCTTTGTGAGATAGCTTTGAGTTCCAATATGTGGGATCTTGGCTTGTTACTATTAAATTTTTGAATTTATTGGCACTAATATCTTCATAAAAATCATCAGTGGAAGTTCTATACATAAAAACAATATCCGACTTTTTTGCGTCATTTAAAAAATCGTCCAATTTATCTGGCATATCTTTTGTTGAATATAGTCTTAAATCAACATTTAAATGAGATAATTCTTTTTTTAATTCATCCCATGCTTTGTTTAATATGGAGCAATAGGATGCCCACATTAGGGTAGTTATAGTTATGGTTTTAGACATATAATCACCATAAAAATCTCATACTTTTATTATTCTAATCATATTATTTAATGAATATTATTACTATTTATATTTTATGATATTTATCATGATTAATAATTATAAATTAGGTTTTAATACCAATTAGTAAAAAAGATTATAAGATTCATAAAAATATTTATTAAGTATTACGTAATTCATAATAATTTTGTGATTGTATGAAATGTTATTTATATAAGAAATTAAAATAAATTTGTGTAAATATAAAATACATTTAAATTAGGTGAGAAGATGAATTATTCATTTACTGCAATTGTTGGGCAGGAAAAAATGAAACAGGCGCTGGTCTTAAACGCAATAAACCCAAAAATTGGGGGAGTTTTAATAAGGGGAGAGAAGGGAACTGCAAAATCTACAACAGTAAGAGCTCTGGCTGATTTATTGCCAGAAATTGAGGTTGTTGAAGGATGTCTATTCAACTGTGACCCCAATGGGGATTTGTGTGATGTATGTAGAGAAAAGAAGGAACGGGGAGAATTAAAAACAATTAAGAAAAAGATGAAGGTTGTTAACCTCCCAATTGGTGCTACGGAAGACAGGGTTATCGGAACACTTGATATTGAAAAAGCAATCAAAGAAGGGATTAGAGCTCTTGATTCAGGAATTTTGGCTGAGGCAAATAGGAATATTTTGTACATTGACGAAGTGAATCTTTTAGATGATCATATTGTTGATATCCTTTTAGATGCTGCTGCAATGGGGTGGAATGTTATTGAGAGGGAGGGGATAAAGATTAAGCATCCCTCACGATTTATCTTAGTTGGAACAATGAATCCAGAAGAAGGGGAGTTGAGGCCTCAGATCCTTGATAGGTTTGGGTTGATGGTGGATGTTGATGGATTAAACGATATAAAGCAGAGAGTTGAGGTAATAAAGAGAGTTGAAGAATTTAATGAAAATCCGGAAGAATTTCATAGAAAATATGAGGAAGAGCAATTAAAGTTGAGGGGGAAGATAGAAAGGGCAAGAGAATTATTGAATAATGTAAAAATAAATGATGATTTATTGGAACTAGTTTCAAAGATTTGTATTGAATTAGGTATTCCAACAAATAGGGCAGATATAACCGTTGCAAGGACGGCAAAAACCATTGCTGCATTTAATGGAAGGGATAATGTAACTGTTGACGATGTAAAAAAGGCATGTGAGCTTGCCCTCTTACACAGAATGAGGAGGAAGCCGTTTGAACCACCACAATTAAACAAAGAAAAGATCGAGCAAATATTTAATGAGTTTGAGGAGAAGAATAAAGAAAAAAACGAAAATGAAAATGAAGGTAATAACAAAGAAGATGAAGTAAAAAAAAACTAAATGAAAGTAATAGTAGGGATGAAAATAATAACGAAAATAGAGAACATCCCGAAAACCATGAAAACGATAATAAAAACAGTGACAACAATGAAAGCAACAATAACGAAAATAGCGACATTGGAGATGGGGATAGGACATTTGGTATAAATGGAAGGGTAAATCCAAAAATTCTTAACATAAAGTTGAGGGATAATCTATACAGGTACAGTAGCGGGAGGCACATAAGGAGCATCAGCAAAAAAGGAAGATATATACAATACCGAATTCCACATGGGAAAACAACCGATATTGCCTTTGATGCAACATTTAGGGTTAGTGCATTGTATCAAAAAGAGCGAAGAGAGAAATTTAAGGACAAAAATTTGGTATTATACTTAAAAAAAGAAGATTTAAGGGAGAAGGTTAGGGGGAGGAAGATATCATCTAATTTGCTGTTTGTTGTTGATGCAAGTGGTTCTATGGGTGCGATGAGGAGAATGGAAGTAGCGAAAGGAGCAGTTTTATCTCTCTTAATGGATGCCTATCAAAAAAGAAATAATGTGGGAATGATTGCATTTAGAAAAGATAGTGCAGAACTTGTTTTGCCTTTCACTTCATCTGTTGAACTTGGGGAGAAATTACTCAAAGAGCTCCCAACTGGAGGAAAAACGCCCCTATCAAAAGCATTTTTAAAGGCATATGAGATTTTTAAAAATGAAATGAGGAAAAACCCAAACATAATACCTATTATGATATTTATCAGTGACTTTAAACCAAATGTGGCTATTAAAAAAGATTATATAAGGGAGGTCTTTGATATTTGTGATAAAATTGCAGAGGAAGGAATAAATGTCATTTTAATAGACACTGAGCCAAAATCATTAATAAAAATAGGTATTGGAGATAAAATTGCCAAAAAATATGGGTTTGGATATTATAAGATAGATGATATTAATGTAGATGGAATTTTGGACATCGTTAACCCTTTAATGAATTATTATGGCGGTGTGCAATTTTAATAAGTATCTCTGTTAATCAAATATTCATATGATATTTCAATTTTTTATATGTTAAATATAGTCTTTCTGCAATTATATAACAACCATGCTTATTATAATTTACATTAATTCTGCAATTTTAATAGAATTTTTAAGCAGTATTTACATAAATTTTTAATTTGTAGGTAATACATTTAGTGCCTGAATTCGCAGAACGACTATAAATACAAAATTTTGTAAACTATCGATTAGATCAGCAATAGCCCCATTATTATCAAAATGTCCAACAATAAAGTTATTATTGCATTAATCATAACTATTTTAGTCCCAAATTTTGGTCCAAATAATGAAACATGCAAGGGCAGGGAGTGTTTAGCATATCTACTTGAAAGGGTCATAACATTTCCAATAATCAAACCAATCAAAACTTCTTTTGAACTTAAAATGTCTTCATTTAAAAACCCGCCTGCCATAACTATTGCTGCATGGACATTCATAACCTCAGTTAATGCTAAGATTCCTACATTGGGATTCAAATGCAAAAAATTCGTTATTGGCTCAACAAATCTTTCAACATAATCAAAAAACCCTATTTTAGACAAATAAATAACCAATGTCATCATAAAGAACATTATTGGAATCAATCTCTTAGCAAACCTCAAAGTACTATTAAATGATTTCTTTGCGTTTTCTTTTTTGTCCATTTTATTGATATGTGGCATCTCGAAATTACAATCTTTTGATATAATGGATAAATACAAAAATCCAATTACTGTTTTTGCGAATGCAACTCCTAACCTAATCAAAACAAACAAAACTCCAGTGATACCTAAAATTGGAATAACAACAGGAATAAAAAATGTGAATGTGTGTGATAGTACAGATGGAAAAGAATTTGCTAATGATGTTCCAATAACTTCTTTTTTATTTAATTTATTCTCTTTTAATCCTTCTGCCAAAATTGAATATCCGATAGTAGGGCTAAAAAAGCATGTTAAGATTGAGGATATTGAGAAAGGATTTATTTTTAATCTTCTTAAAATTGGTGATAGGCTTTCACCTATTTTTCCCATAGCCCCGGTATTCATAATATAACTAACAATAAACATGGTTAATAAAATAATAATGGATATTTTTGCTGTGTAGAGCATAGATATTTTTAAGGTGTTAATTAAAGTATTGAGATAAAACTCCAACTCCATAATATCACCAATGTTTAATATGTTGAAATAAAAATAAATTAAATATTTGTTTTCAAATTATCTTGATTATTAACGCTTCCTTAACACTTTTTTAAAACATTTTACAGTCATTTTCTCAATCTGGTATGCCGCCCCTCATTATACTATAAATCTATCTTTACAGCATCTTTAAAACTTTTCCCTGCTATCACCATGAAAAATTTTTATATATTGATAAACTGTTGTTGTAACTTGATAGAACGACTACATGATATCAGAGAAGGTGTATTAATTAATCTAAAAAAGAGCATTTTAATAATTAAATTTAAAAAAAATAATTTTAATTTTATCCTTAGTTACCTGTACCTTTATAAATCAAGACATCCAGCAAATTCCTTTAGAATTTGATGGTCTTATTTTAACCAAAAACATCTAATAAATTTCAGTCTTTCAAAATCGGATACCATCTTAAATCTTCATTTACAATAATTGTCGTTTTATTTGGATAACCATAATAATAAAGTTTCTTACCATTTGTGGATAATGCCACTGCATTTAATTCTTGGATATTCATAACTTTATTACACTTAAACACTGCTATCTTTTTCAATGAAATCGGAATTCTATATCGATTAGGTTCAGAACCAGTCTCTATAAAAGCTACTCGTGAATCTGTTGTAGTTACTGCCAAAACTGTGATTTGTTCCCGGTTTTTATTTGTGTAACTCATCCATCCTATTGTCTTTACTTTATCTTCAGGATTATCTTTTATGAATACCGCCACCTTACATCTCCATAAAAATCCAGATTTTTCTGATAGCGCAGTACGATAATATCCATCCTTCGTCTTAAATATAAAGACCTTACCCCATCCTATATCTATTTCATCAATAAGTTCTGCATCCTCTCCAATTGTGAAATGGGACTTTGCTGCATCAATTCCTGTTAATCTATAGTTTCCTAAATATAAAAACACCACTAAAATACAGACTAACAATGCTATTCCCAATGTTATTTTGTAAGATTTTTTCACGGAAATTCCCCCCGTGATATAAATACATAAGGCTTCACATTCCCAATTTACTATATTATAGGATTTTGTTCTATAAAGAAAAGTTGTATCATCCATTATTTAAAACTTTTATCTCGAACCTATGATTTAGAGCTCTATATATAAACACATGCGACTTAATAATTGGTTTTATTTTTGAAGATAAAACATCACCATAAAACTAAAAAATAAGGAATGTTATTAAGAATAGGCAAAAAATTTAAAAAAATATTATTTTTCTACTATTTCAACAATTTTTTCAACAACTTTTTTAAATTCTTCAGAAGCCTTACAGTCTAATGTAACCATAGGTACTCCTTTATCGGAAGCTTCTCTGGCTTTAACATCCAATGGTATTCTTCCTAAGAATTTAACATCGAGCTCTTTAGCAGCCTTCTCCCCACCGCCTTTTCCAAATACATCTACAACTTCATCACAGTGTGGACAGATAAAGCCGCCCATGTTTTCAATTAAGCCCAATATTGGTATATTCATTGTTTTTGCCATTGTCACAGACTTTTTAGCATCTAAAACAGCCACTTCTTCAGGAGTAGTTACTATGATTATACCATCAATATCAGGAATTGATTGTAGGATAGTCAATTGTATATCTCCTGATCCTGGTGGTGTGTCTATCAATAGATAGTCGAGCTCTCCCCAGACAACATCGCTTAAAAACTGCCTAACTGCTCCACTGACTTTTGGACCTCTCCAGATTACCGGTGTTTTTTCATCAGGTAAGAAGTAACTAATTGACATTGTTTTTATTCCTTCAGGAGTTGTAACTGGGAATATTCCGTTTTCGTCTGCCATTGGTTGTATATTTTCAACACCGAGCATTTTAGGAATATTTGGACCGTGTATATCCCCATCCAGCACTCCAACTTTTTTACCCATCATGTTTAAGGCAGCTGCCAAGTTGACAGTAACTGTTGATTTACCTACTCCACCTTTTCCACTTACAATTGCTATTTTATGCTTTATTTTACTCATATTTTCTCTTATTTTTGCGTTTTGCTGTTCCATCATCTTTTTTGCATCTGAGCATGAGTTACTAAGGGCACAACTTTCGCATTTTCCATCGCATTCTGCCATATAATCACCATGATTAAATTATAATAACTAATTGGTGTTAAATGATATAAAACTAACTCATTTAAAAAAAGATGATGTGTGTATGGGCTTAAAATTGCACACCACTATAAATGTTAAAAAAATAAAATAATGGACTAACATAAACTTTAAAATTAATTATATGTTACCAAATCCTCCACATCTCCTGCCATTACCACGCCCCATTCTCCTTCCCCCCGAATCTATTCTGTGGATAATGTCTTGAGATGCACCACAATTTGGACATTTTGAAGGTTTTGGAGCTCCGTAGGGAACTTCGATTATATTATTACATGATGAACATTGGAATTTTTTCAATTCTGTCATGTTATCCCTTTTTTATTATATGTAGTTGATACACTCCCTATTTTATTCTTCTTTATCAATTAAATCCTTTAATTTTTTAATTTCGTTTTCAAGATGTGCTTTTTCTTCTTTCAGATGGTTTATTATCCCAGATAATTTATTTTTTAAAACAGTTTTATTTTCACTTACTATTGGAATTCTATGCCTGTATAATTCAGAAGCATGGGGATATTCTTCCAGTTTTTGTGTCTTTATAGTATACATGAAATCCTGTTCCACATCTACATGTTCCAATATACTCATAGTTTCCACCGCTTAATGGCGTTTCTCTTGGTGCAACATGAGCTCTTGGTTCAGAGTACCCTGTGTATCTTCTACCAAGTAATTGGCATAATTTCCTACCAAAGAATCCTCTATCTCTACCAAATCCGTATCCGCACCTGAACATACTACCACCTCATTAGTTATAATATTGCACATATGTGTTGATATATTTATCATTTACTAATTAGTTAATAATAATGACACAAAAATACACTAGTAAATTCAAAAAATAAAATTCTGATTAATATTTAATAGTTGTACAAAATTTCAACAATCTTTTTCCCAGCGTTCCCATCTCCAAAAGGATTTTCCCAATTTCTATTTCGTTTGAGCATTATTTCCACGGAGTTCATAATTTTTTCTTTATTGTAACCTGCAAGCATGTTGCTACCGACTTCTAGAGTTTCGGGCCTCTCTGTATTTTCTCTCAATGTTACACACGGGACTTTTAAAATACAGGCTTCCTCCTGGACTCCTCCACTATCGGTTAATATCAATTTTGCATTTTTTTCCAGAATTAAAAACTCCAAGTATCCTATTGGCTCTATTATCTTTATTAAGGGATTATTTTCAAGTTTTTTCATTAAATCGTATTCTTTTAACTTCTTCTCAGTTCTTGGGTGTATTGGGAATACAATGTTATGGTTAAAATGTTCTACAACCTGGATTATAGACTCTACAATATTTTTTAACCTTTCTATATTGTCGGTATTTTCTGCCCTATGGAGTGTTAAAAGGAAATAATCCTTGCCATTTGTAATTTTTGTTAAAAATTCTTTAATTGATTCTCTTTCTTCAGCTATCCTTAGATTCTGTAGTGTGGCATCTACAATAGTGTTTCCTACAACAAATATATTTTTTTCATTTATCCCTTCTTTTAATAAGTTGTTCTTTGCAGTTTTTGTTGGTGCAAAGAGATAATCCGATATATGGTCGGTTAGTACCCTGTTTGTTTCTTCAGGCATGGTTCTATCGTAACTTCTTAAACCTGCTTCAATATGGGCTATTTTTATATTTAGTTTTGATGCTGCAAGAGCTCCAGCTAAAACAGTATTTGTATCTCCCTGAACAACAACTAAATCTGGCTTTTCATTCAAAAGAATTTTTTCTATTTTAGCCAGCATTTTTCCAGTTTGTTCTCCATGGGTGCCTGATCCAATATTTAAATTATAATCTTGGGAGGGAAGGTTCAACTCCTGAAAAAATATACTATCCATATTTTCAGAATAGTGCTGATTTGTATGAATTATAAAATAATTTCTGCCCCCTAATTCTCGAATGATGGGGGACATTTTAATTATTTCTGGCCTGGTGCCTAATATAACACCTATTTTCATCATTTCACCAAGTTCTCCCGTTCCCTAATAGTTTAACATCGAATTTAGATTCCCCCCATAAGTCATGATTTAAAATGTTTCTAGTATCTATTACAATTTTATTTCTCATTTTTGAATACATGCTTTCGAGCTCTTCCTTTTTGAAGTTTTTAAATTCATCATGATCGGTTAGAAAAACAATACAATCTGAATCAACGATACTATTCTCTAAACTATCCAATGGATATTCAAAGATTTTTGCATGGGGATCGTATATTGAAACGTTAATATTTTTAGATAAAAGAACATCAATAACTTTTTTAGAAGGACTTTCCCTTGTATCTTCCACATTTCCTTTGTAAGTAACCCCAAAAATACTTACTTTTGGATTTTTAACATTTAATTTTTCTATCTCTTTTAAAATTAGATTGGCCACATAGTTTGGCATTTCTTCATTTAATTCCCTGGCCATTCTTATTAATTTAGCATTTTTGGACTTTTCGACTATGAACCAAGGATCTATGCTTATACAATGGCCACCTACACCAGGTCCTGGTTTTAATATATCTACTCTGGGATGTTTATTTGCAAGATCTATGGCTTCCCAAACATTTACACCTACTTCATTACATACTTTTGCAAAATCATTTGCAAGGGCGATATTCACGTCCCTGTATGTGTTCTCCATCAATTTTACCATTTCTGCAGTAGTTGAATCTGTCAGGTAAATATCCCCTTCTACAAAAGTCTTGTAAATTTCACCTGCAAGTTCTGCAGATTCTCTGGTTATTCCCCCAATAATCCTGTCGTTTTCAACTAACTCTTTTAATATTTTTCCAGGAAGAACCCTTTCTGGACAGTATGCCACATATATATCTTTTTGAATTAAACTATATACGAGCTCAGTGGTTTTTGGAGGTATGGTGCTTTCAATTACCAATAGATTTCCATCTTTTAAGTATGGCTTAATCTTTTCTGCCACACTTAATACACAGCTTAAGTCACATTTCTTAGATCCATCTTCATTAGGTGTTGCAGGGGTGGGAACACATATGATGAATGCATCGGCTTCTTCAGGTTCTGTTTTAACCTTGAGGTTTTCTGAATTTATTGCACCTTTTACAAGAGTCATTAATCCAGGTTCTTCGATTATTAATCTTCCTTCTTTTATGGCACTAACTCTTTTTTCATCGATATCCACCCCAATTACGTCAAATCCATGGTTTGCAAGCATTGAGGCAGTTGGCAGCCCGATATAACCAAGACCTATTACGCATATTTTTTTAATCCTTCTATTTTTTTCCATTCAATCACCCAAAAGCTTACTTAAGGAGTTTTTCAGCCAAGATGTTGGCCCAGGAAGCTTCAATAACTACGCTTATAAATATCGTCATAAAGGTGACCACAAGTATTGAACCAGCTATTGTTTCAGGAGGTATGTATTGTGATATATAGGAGGGTATTACGTGAGGGTTTCCCATTATAGCAGAGTATATTGTTGCAGCAAGTGCTGCGGGAACTACACCTCTTGGTCCTTCAAGAGCAAAGTATATCCTTTCTTTTATTGACCTTATAGGAGGTATTGAAGTTGCAACTAAAACGCCTATAGGTCTTGCGATAAATACTGAACCAATTGCACATAGTAATCCAAGAGCTCCGAATTTTTGAAGAAGTGGTAAGCTCATACTGGCACCTAAGAATACAAAAATCAAAATTCTTACTACAGTTGATAAGTCCGTACAAAATTCGGCTATTTTTTCAACTTCCCTGGACTTTGTAGGATATTTTGTAAGAACATTACCTATGTAAAGCCCCATTATGGCTACAGCCATAAATCCACTTAGCTCATATCCTGTAATTTTTGAGAATATTACTTCTCCAAAGTACCACAGTGCTAAAGCCATTCCAACACTGAATGGTGCAATATACTCTTCAAATTCTCCTGCTAAAACTGTAGCTTCAAAGATTCTTCCTCCAACGTATCCAAGAAGAGCTCCACCAAATGCAAGTGCTAAAAAGTCCAATATTGGATTTACCTTTTCAGATAGACCTAATACCGATAAACCTAACGTTGTAGTTACGATACCTAATGGATCATTAAATACACTTTCAGCTTCAAGTGTAACAGCTATTTCCGGATCTATATCGGATTTTGAAAATATTGGTATCAATGTCGCAGGATCTGTGGCACTGTTAACTGCACCGTACAGATATCCCACAGGGTTATTGTATGGAATGTTAAAAACTAAATTGAATATTAGTCCTGAAATAAATAGAGACAGTACCAATGCTATTGTATCGAGTTTTAAGACCGTTTTTAATACTCGCTTTAAAACAATCCATCTCATTTCAAAAGCTCCAACTAATAAAATGATTATTAAACCAACATTACCGACAAATGCAAAAATGTTTTGAGCATGTATTGGAGATATGATTCCTGTAAAGGGTCCGACAATTAAACCAAATATTAACAGTAGAGGTATATCTGGAATATTTATCTTTTCCCCTATTTTTGCTATTATTGACCCGAATACTAACAGAAGTGAAATGTATCCGATCACAATGGAAAAGTCCATCATAACACCTTCAATTGTAAATTGATATATATTTAAAAAATAAATTCCATATGGTATGGATATATAAATTTGTATCGTTAAAGATAGTGTTTCTGTATTATATATTCAATCGTTAAATTTTTATATATTAAATAGTTTTTCAATATTGTAACTTATTATTGGCTTACTAATAAATACTTTTAAAGCTTATATACTTTAAGTTGTCAGGATTCTAAGTTAAGGTTTTGGGTGAAATTGTGATTATACTAGTTAGTCCTAAAGATGTTAATGAAGCAATTGAAGCAATTGAAGGTGGAGCCGATATTATAGACGTTAAAAACCCTCCAGAAGGTTCGTTAGGTGCTAACTTCCCATGGGTGATAAAGCAAATAAAGGAAGTAACACCTGAAAACAGGTTAGTTAGTGCTACAATAGGGGATGTTCCATATAAGCCAGGTACAGCTTCACTTGCCGCCTTGGGGGCTTGTGTAAGTGGTGCAGATTACATAAAGGTAGGACTCTATGGGACAAAATCCTATAGTCAATCATTGGACTTGATGGAAAAAGTTACAAAGGCAGTTAAGGATTTTGATGAGAAGAAGATAGTTGTAGCTGCAGGATATGCAGATGCATACAGGGTGGGAGCTGTTGATCCATTAGTTATCCCTAAAATTGCTAGGGATGCTGGGTGCGATGTTGCAATGTTAGATACTGCGGTTAAGGATGGTAAAACATTGTTTGATCATTTAAATGAGAAGTTACTTGAGGAATTTATAAATGAGACACACGCCTATGGAATGAAATGCGCCCTTGCAGGTTCCATAAAGAAGGAAGAAATTCCTATTTTAAAGGATATTGGCTGTGATATTGTAGGGGTTAGAGGGGCTGCATGTACCAAAGGAGACAGAAACGAAGGCAGGATACAAAGAAATTTGGTAAATGAATTAGTTAAACTTTGTAGGGACTAACCAAATATTATTTTAATGCCTTTAATATTTTAAATACTAATCGTTTGATGAATATCATTCACGTATTTCATATATAAAATTTAGTAATAAATAAATGACATATTAAAAAATAGTTAAATATAAATTCCATAATTATATATATCCGAGTCGTTTAATCGTTAAAATTGTTGAACTGTCATATCTTGCCCCCGTAGGCTAGTCTGGACAGACTCGCGGACTGCGGATCCGTGGACTCGGGTTCAAATCCCGACGGGGGCGTTATTCATTAAGATTTCTAATAATTTGCTAAGGAACCTATGAGATAGACTCACAAAACTTGCAGATTTCGTCGAGAAATGAAGAAATTTAAAACTAAAGGTTTTAAGTTCCTATTCCCTTCAATTGTTCTTATAAGTGTACTGTTTGGATGCAACTTTTTAAACTTGCGTTTTAAATCCCCAACGGTTGAGGTTATTTTAAAATACTGTTGAACGAACAATTGAATAAAATACTGAGGTTGTTTTTAAGTTTAGGTGTCCACCTATATGGAATATCATAGTAGTTATATATTTTTTACATGCTTTTTTAAAACACGTAATTTTATAAGTTTCAAGGGATATATTGTAGACACATATAAAAAGTAGGTGGGTATTATGATAACATGGTATGGACATGCATGTTTTAAAATAGATAATGTTTTAGTGGATCCATTTATTCCAAATCCTATGTGTGATATTTCCTTTGACGAGATAATGGATGGAGTAAATGTTATAGCCGTAACTCACGGTCATGCTGACCACTTGGGGAATTCAGAATTGCTTTCAAAAGAATACGATGTCCCTGTTGTTTCAAACCATGAAATTTCAGTATATTTGTGTGAAAAAGGAGTTAAAGCAGAAGGTATGAACATAGGCGGTACGTTAAATATTAACAATGCCAAATTAACCATGGTTAGGGCAGAACATTCTTCAGATATAGATACATGCACCCCTGGAGGGGTGGCAGGAGGGTATGTAATAAATGATAGAATTTACCATGCTGGAGATACAGGTGTATTTAGGGATATGGAATTGATCGGAGAACTTTATTCTCCATCCATAGCATTGTTACCAATAGGTGGTAGATACACCATGGATATTAAAGAGGCCCTGGTAGCAATTGAGTTAATTTACCCTGAAGTTGTTATCCCTATGCACTATAATACGTTCCCATTGATTGAGACAAATGTCGCTGAATTTAAGAGATTAGTGGAAGGGTTTGGAGTAGATGTAATTATTCCGAAAATAGGAGAACCAATAGATATTTAAAATTTTATTTTTATTTTATCTGGTATAAAATAATAGAAATCATTGGGAATAAAAAATATATTTATCATTTAATCATTTCTTTTATATACTCTATTAGAGCTACGGCGTCGTCCATTTTTTCGAGCTCCTTCATACTAATTACTGCCAAATTTTTGTAGTATCTTTCTTTTTTTTCTAAGACTAGTAATGAGTGACTGTTTAAGATCTTAGATATTTCGTTTACGATTAATGCCTTTTTTCTTATTTCTGCGGTCTCAGTTTCTTCGATATTGGTAAGTAATATATTTTGATCATACTCTTCTCTGTGTTTCTCTGCAACTGCATCAAATGGGGCCTTTCTAGTAGGGACTAAATTAAATCCCAAATTTCCCAATATATCCATTATTTGTATTTTGAAGTCCTCAGTATTTGTTGAGTTATTTTTATTTTCCAAACTCTCTTTTTCAGTTTCCAGTTCTTTTGGGAATTCAGACAGTTGTATTCCCTTAACCAATGGAACATCCAGATATTCTTCTATTTTTAAGGCTATTTCAACTGCAGGATTTGCTGCATTTTGTTCGTACTTGTAGATAGTTTTCTTGGAAACTCTTGAAAATTCTGCTAACTCACTGACTGAGATGTTTAATTTTTCCCTGGTTTCTTTTAGAACGTTTCCATCAATGTTTACGAAGAAACCTCCCCGATGTGCATATATTACCGGAGGACTTCCTTTCAAATATAAATCAAAAGTATCATAGGTTATTGCTTTTATATTGTAACGTTCATAAACTACACCATTTTCCATTGGGGAGTTTCTAGTCCTTGTACCAATTATGATAGGTACTGCATTTACCATACTGGATATTTTTATAAGTTCTTCAGACTGTTCTTTACTTAAACTGTCGATATTCTTTAGTATTTTTATTAAGAATCTAGAATCTTTTTTTCTTGCAATTAGGTCAAAGCAAGATCTACCTAATGGCTGTGAAACGATGAATTTATGATTATTCAGTAAGTTTATACATTCGGAAAGAATCATCTCCCTCATACTATCACCCGATTAAATTTGGATATATTAATAAAGTCTAAACCTAATCCATCAAGTATATATTATTTATGGAAAAGGTATATATATATAAGTATTTATCCATTGTATGGTTTAGGTTCATTATACTTGTGTATTATACACGTTATCGATTGATAATTAATATATGATATATATGTAAATGATAATTCTGAGGTGATAATATGATATATAGTAGTGATTTGAATAAAAATCTTGCATCACAAATCATTGAAGCTGGAACACCTATACCAGGAGATGATGTGGTTTCATCATTAAAGGCATGCTACCAGTGTGGAACCTGTACAGGAAGCTGCCCAAGTGGTAGAAGAACATCCTACAGAACAAGAAAAGTTATAAGAAAAGCTTTGTTAGGAATGGATGATGTTTTAGATAGTGACGATATCTGGAAATGTACAACATGCTACACATGTTACGAAAGATGTCCAAGGGATGTTAAAGTTACTGAAATAATAAAAACAATAAGAAATCTCGCTGCACAAAAAGGAAACATGGCAAAAGCTCATAAAATGACTGCAATGTATGTTTTAAAATACGGTCATGCAGTTCCTGCAAACAAAAATACTGCAGAACTTAGAAAATCAATAGGTTTATCTGAAAAAGCTCCAATTGCACAGTTCAGTGAAAAGGACTTAAACGAAATGAATACCTTAATTAAAGAATTAGGATTTGATGAATTAATAGGATTTGACTGGGAAAAAGGAGCATTAAAAGAATAATTAATTCAATTTACAATATTAAATTTAAAACAGGGGGTTAAATTAAATCTTCGAGTTATGGAATAACAGAGCTGTTTAATTCCACATATCTCATGGATACATGGAGATGGCCCCCTTAACATAAAAAATAAATTTTAGGTGATAAAATGAAATATGCTTTTTTCCTTGGATGTATTATGCCGAATAGATATGCAGGGGTCGAAGCTGCTACAAGAACTGTTATGGAAAAATTAGGTGTAGAATTAGTAGACATGACAGGTGCATCATGCTGTCCTGCACCTGGTGTATTTGGTTCATTTGACCAAAAAACATGGTTAACTTTAGCTGCAAGAAACCTCTGTATCGCAGAAGAGATGGGTGTCGATATAGTAACCGTATGTAACGGATGTTATGGTTCATTGTTTGAAGCTGCTCACTTGTTGCATGACAATAAGGAAGCTTTAAACTTTGTAAATGAAAAACTCGATAAAGTTGGAAAAGAATACAAAGGCAATGTTAAAGTTAGACACTTTGCAGAATTGATCTACAACGATATTGGTGTAGACAAAATTGCTGAAAAAGTTGAAAGACCATTAAACATTAACGTAGGGGTTCACTACGGATGCCACTTCTTAAAACCAACTGATGTAAAACATTTAGGAAGTGCTGAAAGACCTGTAATGTTGGATGAAATTGTAGAAGCTACAGGTGCAAAATCAGTACCTTATGCAGACAAGATGATGTGCTGTGGTGCTGGTGGTGGAGTTAGAGCAAGAGAATTGGAATTATCCCTCGATATGACAAATGAAAAAATTGAAAACATGATAAAAGCTGGTGCAGATTGTACAGTAAACGTATGTCCATTCTGCCATTTGCAGTTTGACAGAGGACAGATTGAGATAAAAGAAAAATTCGGAAAAGAATACAACTTCCCTGTTTTACACTTAAGTCAGCTCTTAGGTCTTGCAATGGGAATGGATCCAAAAGACTTGGCATTAAGTGTTCACCAAATCTCAGTTGATCCATTATTGAAAAAAATTTAATTGGATAAATATTTTTATTTATTTTATTTATATTATTTTTTAAATTTTAATTTTTTTAATTTTCTAGTGATTTTGTCGTATCCAATACGGTATAGCTTATTTTTTCTTTGTTTAATGATTTAACTACTTTTTCAGTCATTTTTCCAGTAATTAGCGCTATAACATCACATCCTCTATTACATGCAGTCACTATACCTTCTGAAACTGCAAATTTTATATCTGGATGAAGCCCTAATTTTTGAGTTACAACGTTTCCCACAGTTCCCATCGTGGCTATAACTGCATCTTTGTTTTCATTTAATATTCTTTTAATTAAATTGTAATTTACGTTTTTTGAACCTCCTTTTACTTTTGGAGGTATTTTTAATATTGTTACTTTTCCTTTTGGAATATCTATAAAACCTTTTATTTCATGGATTGCAATATCTTCTCCCTTTTTGCCTCCTTCAAATACCTTTGCTGTAGCTTCTGATTCTGTAGTTTTTGACGCACAGATAAACCCTTTTTTCATGTATAAATATACTTTATCCCCTTCTTTCAAATCTTCGTCAGCAATTGCGGGCCAAATATCTTTATATCTGTAAAGATCCTGGTTAACATTACTTAGGTAGTTTTTAAACTCTGAAATCCATATCTTTAATGCCTGCATACCCTTGTCTGTAATTACATATTCTCCCCTTCCCCTTGATTTAATATATTCTTTTTTTAGCAGGTTTCTTATGTGTTCAGATACCCCTTGGACTGTTATGCCCAAAACTTCTGCGATTTCTTTCTGCTTTATGTGTGGCTGCTTCCTAACGATTTCTGAAAGTATTTGAAATTCTGTAATATTTCTCTTTTTCATAATCTCACCGAAGATTAATTAAGAAGTTTTTATTATATAATTATTAATATTATAGTTAGATAATTATGTTATGTGGTGATTTTATGGTTGATATTCTTTTAGTAAATGATGATGGGATACATTCAAGTGGTTTAATGATATTAAAAAACGTTTTAACTAATGAACTGAATGCAAATGTTACCGTTGTAGCACCTACAAACCAACAAAGTGGTATTGGAAGAGCCATAAGTCTTTTTGAACCTTTAAGGATAACGAAAACTAAACTATCGGACGGTTCTTATGGTTATGCAGTTTCAGGCACGCCTACAGACTGTGTTATATTGGGAATATATGAGGTACTGAAAAAAATACCTGATTTTGTTATTTCCGGTATAAATATAGGGGAAAACTTGGGAACTGAAATAACTACATCCGGGACGTTGGGAGCAGCTTTTGAAGGAGCTCACCATGGTGCAAAATCTATTGCAGTATCCTTGCAGGTAACAACCGATCATTTGAAATTTAGGGAAGGAGAAACACCCATTAATTTCTTAACTGCTGCTAAAATTACGGCAAAAGTTGTCAAAAATTTCATTGATTCGGAATTTCCCTGTGATGTGATTAATCTCAACATCCCTGAAAACGCCACTGAGGACACACCCATAGAAGTTACAAAATTGGCTAGAAAGATGTACACAACCCATGTTGAGGAAAGAATAGATCCAAGAGGTAGAAGTTACTACTGGATAGATGGTTACCCAATAATGGAGGAAGAAGAAGGTACGGATGTTTATGTTGTTAGAAGAAAAAATCATGTTTCATTAACTCCTTTAACTCTTGATACAACAGTGTCTAATCTAAAGGAGCTCAAGGATAAATACGAGAAGATATTGAATTTGGATAATAAATAATATATATTTGATTTCAGTTTATATTGGTTTTGGATGAAAACCCTGTTTCATGGTTTTCTCTATTTCATCAGGATTGGATTTAATTTTTTAATATGATTTTGATTAATTATCACTTTTGGAATTATATGGTGAGAGAATGTGGAAGAAATTAGGCAATTTGAAAAAGTTTTATGTGAGGACGGGGGGCAAAAAAGGAACTAATAAAATGGCGTTACTTATTGACGGACCAAACATGCTGAGGAAGGAATTTAATGTTGATTTGGATAAAATAAGAGAGGCATTAGATGAGTTTGGTGATATTGTTATTGGCAGGGTTTATTTGAATCAATACGCTTCAGATAAGTTAATTGAAGCTATTATTAACCAAGGTTTTGAACCTAAGATTTCGGCGGGAGATGTTGATGTTGAAATGGCAGTGGACGGTACTGAACTAATTTTCAACGATAATATTGATACAATCGTATATATGACAAGAGATGCGGATTTCCTTCCGGCAATTAGGAAGGCAAAAGAAAGAGGAAAAAAAATTATAGTTGTTGGGGCAGAACCTGGATTTAGTACTGCAATTCAGAACATAGCTAACCATGTTATTAAGGTTGAAGAAGATTTTGAGTTAGACAAGGAAAAATTAGAGAAGAAGAAAAAAGAAAAAGAGTCAATGAGGTCCCACCACGATAACAACAATAATAATGCCAATACCGTCAGTAACGCAGATAATAAAAATGAAGATAAAAACGAATTAAACAATAATGAAGAGGAAAAAGATTCCATATTTAAAAATAAGATCAATTGGTTGAAAAAATAATACTTATAATTTAATCTCCATTCTTTTTTTCATAGTCTTAGAAAACGCCATTGTCCCAATTGGACCACTAACTAATAGTAATAGTGCAACTGTTTCTCCAAATGACACTTCAAAATACTGCGAAAGAATAACTAAAAAAGTTGCTATGATTACAGCCATTAGGCCTTCTCCAATTAAAACATTTGATGTATTTTTATGGAATGATAGTTTTAATGAAGAAAATGCGCCAATTAAAAGAGCAAACATTGTAAAGTATATGACATACTCGTTCATAAAATCACCTATTATGCAGGACTTAAGTATTTATAGGCCCACACTATGAAGATTATTGCACCAAGTAGTACAGAGAACCAAACCCATATATTTACTATAAATAATATTTTATATATCTTTTCTCTTTTTTCAGGGTCGTTCATAATTCTTTTTATGGGATCTCTGCCGTAGTACTTCTTTCTTTTCAGCATAATTTTACCTTGTTTATTGGATAAATATACGTATCAAAGATTTGTCTCGATTTTCTAAAAGGCCTAGTTTTAAAGGATCTGCCCGCCCATATATACCTACTCAACTTCGTTGAGTAGTATCAGGTTTTGGAATCACCTGAGTGAAACGAAGGAGAGCTACAAAAATCACTTCGTGATTTTTGTTCAATCCAAGCCTTTTTCTAAAAGGCTCGGGTTGAAAATTTATTAATCTAGTCCCATTCTAAATAAATACATGGTTGTGGTAGGGAGCTCCCTTCTTAAAATTCTAAGTTCTGGTTTGTATATGTAAAGTATTTTCTCCTCATTGAACATATCCAATTCCTTCCCCAATATTTTAGAAACCACTTTAATCTCTTCTTTCCCTTCTACTTTTATAGTTCCACATTCTAAGGATGAATCGAATTCTAAAGTTATAGGTATTTTTAAATTTTCACTTGCTATTTCTTTTAATAGTTCGAGCTCTCTTTTTTTTATTCTGTGTCTCTGGCCATTTACAATTACGTAAGGTTTTTCTTCTTCCAAAAGTTCTTTTAAAGTTTTTCTTCTAAAATTGGTATTTAAATTATGCAAAAATTTATTAATTGAATATCTTTCATGGTCCGGGTTTATATTCGGTTCCATACTCATAATTTCACTAAAAAAGAGTATTCAATAAATAATATAAATAGATATCTAAAATAAAAACTTAATAATTAATTAGTCGTTCTATAGTAAGTAACGTTTGACTAACGTGAGCTCACCTGCTCTGACTAATTATAAATGTACTTAACATTTCTCAGAACGACGCGATTATTCGCCATATATCATCATGAGGCTTCCTATGAGGTCCCCTTCTTTAACTTCACCATCTTTTATGGCAGTAAATGTTGCATATTCAGCACTTCTTTCTGAGTCAGATGGTACTGGTATTTCTTCACCAATATATATTGTATTTCCTATTATGTGCTGAGCGTATACTGAAAGGATAACAAAAGCTTTTGCTGGAATGTCTATTTTTTTTATTTTAACAGGTTTTGTTTCACCTGCTTTAAATTCTACGCTTTCAGCTGCAATAATTTGGACTTTTTTAGCAGCAATTTCTAATTTGAATTCTCCAGTAGGCTTCTTTTTTTCTTCTATATGTTCTTCGATCTGTTTAATTTTTCCGGTAATTCGGAACATATATAACCACCGTTTGAATATCCCCTAAGGGAAGTTGGAAATCTATTTTTTATACAATTATGCTTCTTCCCCAGATTCTTCTCTGGCATCTATTCTTGCTTTTATCATCTTCAATCTGAAGAAGTTTTCTCTTTCCAATTCATCCAATCTCATGGATATGTACTTTCTAGTTTCTTCCATTCTAGGAATTACGACGTATTCAAGAGCATTAACTCTTCTTTTTGTAGTGATGATTTCTTCAGCAAGTAACTTTATTGAAGTTTCTATTTCTGCAAGTTCTGCGATTAATTCCAAAGCTTCTTCAAAGTTCTTTGCAGCTTCATCTAATTTTGATGATACGCCGTATGGGCTGTAACCTCTGCTGGACATGTCTCTTCTAACATTTTCAATCTCGAATACTGGAACAGTTACACCCATAATGTTTCTTGTATCTTTATCCAGGTTGATATTGTCATTCTTAGCAGCGAATGATGCTTCTTTTACTGAAAGGGTACCCATAACTGCTTGAGCGGTTATTAGATCTTTGTATGCTTTTTCGAGAGCGTTATTTACTTTATCTCTTATACCTGAAGCCTGATCTATAATCTCAAAAAATTCCATTATGAGGGCATCCCTTTTCTGTTTCAAAAGTTTGTGACCCTTTTGAGCCAGTTTAATTTTGTTTTTTAGTTTTAATAATTCCATCCTTGTAGGGTTTATTTGTGCCATATTATCCCCCTAAAATTGATAAATTGGTGAAATCAAAGATTTCACAGTCCTATGCTCCTCCTCATTTCATGAGCTCAGGACTAAGAAATAATTAAAATAAAAAGATTTAGAGAATTAATTCTTGTTTATTTTCTGTATTTTGGGTGGTATTTCTTAATTAAATCATCTGAAACTCTCTTCAATTCTTCTTCTGGTAATATTGTGAGTAATTCCCAGACTAAGTCGAGTGTTTCTTCAATACTTCTGTCTTCGTCTTTACCTTGTGTAACCAATTTCTTTTCAAATTCATCTGCAAACTTCAAGTAAGCTCTATCCCTTTCTGTTAAAGCTTCTTCACCGACAACTGCAACTAAGTCCCTTAAACCTCTACCTTCTGCGTATGCAGCGTAAGCTTGGTTAATGACTTTTGAGTGGTCTTCTCTTGTTTTACCTTCGCCAATACCGTTACCCATCAATCTTGAAAGTGATGGTAAAACATCTACTGGTGGGTATATACCTTTCCTGTGGAGCTCTCTTGAAAGAACTATCTGTCCTTCGGTAATGTAACCCGTCAAGTCAGGAATTGGGTGTGTGATATCGTCGTGAGGCATTGTTAAAATTGGAATCTGGGTTACGGTTCCTTTTCTACCTTTAACTCTACCTGCTCTTTCGTAGAGTGTAGCCAAGTCTGTATACATGTAACCAGGGTAACCTCTTCTTCCTGGAACTTCGTTTCTTGCTGCTGCAATTTCCCTTAAAGCTTCACAGTAGTTTGTCATATCAGTTAAGACAACTAAAACGTGCATATCTTTTTCGTATGCAAGGTATTCTGCTGTTGTTAAAGCAAGTCTTGGGGTAATAATTCTTTCAATTGCAGGGTCGTTTGCCAAGTTGATGAAAACAACAGCGTTTTCTAGAGCTCCTGTCTTTTTGAATTCTTCCATGAAGTAGTTTGCTTCTTCGTTTGTAATCCCCATTGCAGCGAATACTACCGCAAACTGTTCTCCTTCTCCTCTAACTTTTGCCTGTCTTGCAATTTGTGCAGCTAAGGTGTTGTGTGGTAAACCTGAACCTGAGAAGATAGGTAACTTCTGACCTCTAACAAGTGTGTTTGTACCGTCGATTGTTGAGATACCGGTTTGAACGAAAGCGTTAGGTGGGTTTCTTGAAACTGGGTTTAATGGGTAACCGTTAATGTCCAATTTCTTTTCAGGGATAATTTCTGGACCGCCGTCAATTGGTTTACCTGCACCGTTGAAAATCCTACCTAACATTTCAAGGGATACTCCAATTTTTGCGGTTTCTCCTGTGAATCTAACTTTTGTTTCGTTTGTGTTCAATGCGGTTGTACCTTCGAAAACCTGAACAACAGCCATATTTCCTCTAGCTTCTAAAACCTGACCTGTCCTCTTTTCTCCATCTGGGGTGGTAATTTCTACAATTTCACCGTATGCTACTCCTTCAATTTTGTCAACTACCATTAAAGGACCAGCTATTCTTGAAACTGAGGTGTACTCAATACTTTTATCCATAGCGTCCATGATAACCCTCCATAATATTTCAAAATTTAAATTATAAAGGTTGTATTTATTTAATTAAAGCATTTAATTCGTTTTCTATCTTTTTCAAGATTTCTGGGGCTTTTTTGTTTAGGAACTCATCTTCTGGAACATATTTCATTCTTGCTATATCTCCTTTAACTGGGATGTTAGCAATTGCAGCTGGGTCAACACCTTTTGATACTGCATCTAAAGCTTTTCTGTATAACGTCATAATTACTTTTAACATGGTGTACTGTTTCATTGGTGAACAGTAGCTATCTACATCGCTGAATGCATCTTGTTGTAAGAAGTCTTCTCTCAGCATTCTTGCAATTTCCAAGATAACTCTTTCTCTGTCAGGTAATGCATCAGGACCAACTAATTGAACAATTTCTTGCAATTCAGCCTCTTTCTGTAAGAGGTTCATAGCTTCGTCCCTTAATTCTCTCCAGTCGCTTCCTGTGTTCTCATTCCACCAGGATGCGATATCGTCGATATATAATGAATAACTCTGTAACCAGTTGATAGCAGGGAAGTGTCTTCTTCTTGCTAAGTTTGCATCAAGAGCCCAGAATACCTTAACAATCCTTAAAGTGTTTGATGTAACAGGTTCTGAGAAGTCACCACCAGGTGGTGAAACAGCACCAACAATACAGATAAATCCTTGCTTGTCATCGGAACCTAAACAGTTAACTCTTCCAGCTCTTTCGTAGAACTGTGCAAGTCTTGAGGCAAGGTAAGCAGGGTAACCTTCTTCCCCTGGCATTTCTTCCAATCTTCCTGAAATCTCTCTCATTGCCTCTGCCCATCTTGAGGTTGAGTCTGCAGTTAAGAGAACACCGTATCCCATGTCTCTAAAGTATTCTGCAATTGTAATTCCTGTGTAAACTGATGCTTCCCTCGCAGCAACCGGCATGTTTGAGGTGTTTGCAATTAAAACAGTCCTATCCATTAACTTGTTTCCTGTTTTAATGTCTTCCAAGTGTGGGAATTCTTCAATAACTTCAGTCATCTCGTTTCCTCTTTCCCCACATCCGATGTAAACCACAACGTCAACATCTGACCACTTAGCAAGCTGGTGCTGTGTAACAGTTTTACCACTTCCGAATGGACCAGGAATAGCTGAAGTACCTCCTTTAGCAAGACCAAAGAATGTATCTTCTACCCTCTGACCTGTAATTAATGGGATAATTGGTGGCAATTTTCCTTTGTGTGGTCTTGGCTTTCTTACTGGCCACTTTTGCATCATTGTAACTTCTTTATCTCCGTTTTCTGTTTCAATAACAGCAACGGTTTCTTCTACGGTAAAGCTTCCTGATTTTATTTCTTTTACTTTACCGTTTACACCAACTGGAACCATTATTTTGTGGATAATGGATGGGGTTTCAGGTACTGTACCTATAACGTCTCCTTCGCTAACTATATCCCCAACGTTTACGGTTGGTGTGAAGTCCCATTTTACATCCCTTGGTAATGAAGGAACATGTACACCTCTTGGAATAAATATTGATCCAGTTTCGGTTTCGATTGCAGTTAATGGCCTTTGAATACCATCGTACATCGCTTTCATCATACCAGGACCGAGCTCAACTGAAAGAGGAGCTCCTGTACCTTCAACTGGTTCTCCAGGTTTTATACCTGCAGTTTCTTCGTAAACTTGAATAACAGCTTTATCATCTTGTAACTGAATAATTTCTCCAGTTAATCCTTCGTTACCTACTCTAACCACTTCGTACATTTGTGAACCTTTCATTCCTTCGGCAACGACAACAGGACCAGATATCTTTATAATCTTACCTAAAACCATTTTTTTCACCTCAGAATTCTTACTTAATATCGACTCCAACTGCTTTTCTTACAAGAACTCTAACTGGGTCGTGCTCTCTTACTATTGGGCCGTTTTTATCTGGAATCTCTACAACAACTTTTTTTAAATTTGATATGATATCCCTAATTTCTTCACCGATTTTTTCAGTGGTTATTATTAATCCGATATCATCCTTATTTTCAAGTTCTTTAAGGGCCTTTATGGCTTCTTCACTATTTTTAACTTCGTAAACGTCTTCAAGACCAGCAAGTCTGAATCCAACAGCGACATCTGGACCTCCAACTACTCCAATTTTCATATATATCCCTTTATGGATTTTTTATTCAACCAACAATTCCCTAATTTGACTGGCAGGCAATCCTTCGATTTTACCTTTTATTATTATTTTCAAGTTTCTTACTTCCAATTCTTTTGAAGTTATCAATCCAATTATTGGTCCAACACCAAATGGCTGTCTGAGTGATAACCTTCTACCCAGTTCTACCAGGTATTTGTCAAGGGCCTTTTCAAATACATATGTAGTTTTGGCCTTTTCAAATTCTTCAAGATTGTCGGTTAGTATTGAAGCATACTTTGTGCCTTCCAAGGAACTTATAACACCTTCAATGGATTCGGCATCTGCAAGTTCCTTTAATTTCCAAGGTGCAAGTTCGTATCCAAAATCTGTTATATATTCTGAGATAATTTCTGATGATAAACCGTCTGCCTTACCCTTTAATATCATCTTTAAGTTTTCGATGTCTATCATAGTTCCAACGAATTCTTTGAACAAGTCTTTCTCAGTACCGTCAATACTTATATTTTTCCAGAGCTCGCCAAGAACGTATTTATCCAGTGACATTTCAAGTGAAGTTAACTTACCGGTTTGTTCGTATTTTGATAACTCATCTGAGAGTATGTGAGCGTATTCAGTCCCTTCTAATCCACTTACAATTTCTTCAATGGTTTTTGCTTCACTTAGCTCCCTTAACTTGCTTTCAGGGATGGTGCCAAGTGGTATAAGCAATTTGAAGGTTTCTTCTGCGTCTAATCCAACGTACTTGGCTCTTAAAAGCGTTTTGATGTTTTTTACATCAAATTTCTTTTCAAGCAATTTTAATATTTTTTTTGCACTGTCTGGAACAATATTTGATAGTGTCTTGTAAATATGAGCCAAATGAATGTTCAATGCCTTTTCAACAATAACAGAATCACTGGATTGATTCATAACTTCAGAAAGGTATGGACCATAATCTGTGTCTTCTAAAAATCCTATAAGATCAGTTATTCCTGTAGCTTCTATTAACTCATTTAATTTATGCTCATTTAATAATCTGGACTCCATACTTCTTACTCTTGCATTAACATAGGCAAATGGGGCGGTTTCTATCAAATATCTTATTAAGAATATAATAATTACTAAAAATATGGTGATACCTGCCAATACCAACAATGTCATAAATATATTGGTTGGCAAACTTGCAATCTGCGTTACTTGTGTCAGTATTTCCATTTAGAATCACCTTTAAAATAACATCTCTGCTATTTTTGCCCTTATTGCCTCTGAATTCCTATCAAATACTGATTCTAAACTGTTGTCACATACTTTCAATTGGTCGGCGGTTTTTATAATACATCCACCTACGATATCCACTGATTCTCCTTTCTTTAAAATTGTGACTTTTTTCAACACTTCTTCCATTTCCTTTTCAATAGCCCAGATTGTTGAATCATCAATTAATTCAAAATCTCTTTTGTTTAAGTGTAGTGTTAATTCACCGCCACCAACGGATATTACTCCATTGATGATTAATTTTAACAATATATCCTTATAGCTCTCTTTTTGAGGTAATTTTAACATGTCTTCCTCTAATTTTTCAATAGCCATTTTAAGAATATTTTCTCTTTCTTCAAGTGATTTTCTTTTTGCGGATAATTTAGCATCGGCTATTATTCTGTTTTTTGCCATTTCAGCTTCTTTTTCTCCTTTCTTCAATATATTCTGTTTTCTTTTTTCAGCGTCCATCTTTGCCTTCTCTAAAATGGAGTCAGCCTCTTTCTGAGCTTCTGATATAATTTCATCAGCTTTCTTTTTTGCATCGTCCAATATTTTGGAAGTTATTTTTTCCGCTCCCATTATTTCCACCTTGCAGAATTAAGTTTATTAAAAAGTAAGGATAACAAAAGTTTTTACTTTTGTATCCCTTCGGTACGATGACCTTAAATGTTTAGTATACGTTCCTTAGAACATGATACCGAGCATTATTAAGATCGCGATTAACAAACCGAAGATAGCGAATGTTTCTGGCATAACTGCTAAAACAAGACCTTTACCCATAGCATCTGGATCTCTTGCAGTAGCTCCAATAGCACCAGCAGCGGTAATACCCTGACCGATACCTGAAAGACCTGCGAAACCAACTGCTAAACCAGCACCAAGTGCAGCAATTGTTGATACACCAGGACTACTGAATACACCAACTAACAACAAAATAGCTACTAATAAACCATAGATAGCCTGGGTTTCTGGAAGAACTGAGAAGACCATAGCTTTACCAAAGATACCTTCGTCTTCTGCAACTGCTCCTAAACCTGAAGCTGATGCGATTCCCTGACCGATAGCAGATAAACCTGCTAAACCTGTACCAATACCTGCTGCGAGCATTGCCCAGTCTGGTGCGGTTTTAAAGACGAATAAAATCAAGATAGCTACCAAGAATCCATATAAACCCTGGGTCTGTGGAAGAGCTTGGAAAACTATTGCAGTACCGAATTTGTTAGGGTCTTCTGCTACAACTCCAGCACCACTGGCACCAGTAATACCTGCACCAATACCAGAACCTAAACCTGCGATACCTACTGCTAAACCTGCTCCTATTGCTCCAAGTAATAATGGGTTTTCAAATACCATTCTTCATCACCTCATTTTATCAAGAATTTAAGAGTATTTGAGTTTATTTGGTTTTATATTATTTTATATTATTTTTGATAAGGTATCAAAACTTTTGTAAAATTTTATTTGAATTATAGGGAAGTATATTCCCTCTTAGCTTTGAATGGAGTGAATTTCTTTCCTCCTCCTTCATAGAACTGTCCAAAGAACTCAACGTAGTGTAACCTTAGTGAGTGAATAAATGAACCTAAACCATTCATCACAAAGTTGAATGTATGACCTACTAAGAGCATTGCAACAGCTAATACTACACCTATTACAGGTACGCTGTCATTTAGCAATCCTGCCATAATGTTGATAGCCATGGCAAGACCACCTGTGGCCAAACATAAAGCCAAAAGCCTTGCATAGGATAAAACGTTACCTAAAAATCCGGTTATATCCATTGCTCCAAGACCGGCATCCAATATGCCGCCGTTTGAGTATCCCTTAATTATACATAGGAGGATTACAATTCCTACGGCAGCTCCGATTAACATGGAGTTTCCAATTCCTAAGCCCACTGCAAGAGCCAATATTAAGAATAACCAGATACCTTGGTTGAAAAATGCTTCTTTAAATCCACCGTTTTTGAGATTTTCTTTAAACCCTACAAATAAACCAATGAATAAGTGTATAATACCTACAACTACGGAGAATAGCAATATTGCCATTGGACCATTATTAACTGATATGTTTCCAAGATTAAGCAGTGGATTTGAACTGCTTATGTACAAGCTTTCTCCAAGTGGGTTTACAAGAGCAAATGCAGTATTATAGACATTAAATCCAAGGAACTCTTCGGTAAAGTTTCCTAAATAACCTCCGGTCAAAACACCGAAGAACATGGTTGAAATTCCTGATAATGTTAATATGTATCCTAAATTGTAAGCTCCTTCACTAGCTTTACCTAACTTTTTCCAAAGGACAAGCCCAACAAGTGTTAATAAAAAACCGTAAAATGCGTCTGTAAGCATAATACCATAGAACATTAAAAATCCTGGCATTATCATCATTGTAGGATCTATTTCGTTATACTTAGGAGGAGCAAACATTTCAGTTAACATTTCAAATGGTTTCACTGGTTTCGGGTTGTCTAACATTACCGGTATTTTTTCTTCAGGTTCGTCCGGATTTGTTATTTCCACAACTGCGTAACCTTCAGAAGCAGTTTCTATTATTTCTTTTACCTTGTCTGAGTATTTTACGGGGACCCATGCTTCAAGCATGTAGCTCCTATCTGTTTTACCGCATAATGAGTATGCTTCAGCTCTTTCCTTTTCGATTTCAAGGATTTCATGAAGCACATAAACGTCGTCTTTCCATTTTTTAGATAACGCTCTTAATTTTTCTAAAATAGAGTTAATATTACTTTCAATTTCTGAAAGTTCTTTTTTGGTATTTTCAAGAACTTCTTTTGGAGAACCTTCAACACCAGATATATCGAATCTTTCAAAGTTGAATTTTCTCAATTCTGTTCCAACTGCATCACTGTATTCTTTTAGTGTAGCTACTATTACTGGAACTTTTTCACTATCACTTTCGTCTTTAACAGTATTTCCTTTAACAACTTGAACATAGTCATTGGTTACTTCAGATAATGAAGCTTCGAGCTCTGTAAGATTTTCCTTTGGAACCATCCCAGATACAATGTATGTGTAAACACCTTCTCCGAGATAGGATAAATCTAAATCAAAATCAGTCAAGTATTTAACATAATTTTTTAAGGTTTCCAAAGTGCCTTTTCTGTTTTCTAGTTCACTTAACTTTTTAGCAGGTTCTGTTACTTCTCTTTCAACTTGACTTATAACATTTTCAACATAAGATATAACTTCTTCAGCTGATGAGAATGATAATTCTTTTTTATCTGGGATTTCTGGGTTTAATATTCCAGACAATCCTTTCTTTTCTTCTTCAGTTACGCTCTCGAATAAATCGAGAAACCTACTAACTTTTATTATTAATGAAGCAGCGTTTCTACCATATTCTGCAGAAGAGGACGGTGACAACAACGTGCTCCACTCTGGGTCTTCTATTTTTGTAGACAGGTCGGATAATTCTACCAACCCGCTTTCGTGGAGACTCCTCACTACAGAATCCATCTTTTCATCCAAAATCACTGCTCTCAATTTGCCCATCCTTGCAGGTCTCACCAAAACCACCTTTATATTTTAAATACGAGCCAGAAATTTTCATCCAAAGCTGGATTAAATCCCCCCATATATTTATTAATTTTTGATGAAACTCAAACCTTTCTGTCATGCAAAACATTCTGTTGAACAAACTCAAGGAGTTTGTAACTTCTATAGTTTTGCTATTTTCCAATCTTTGATTAGGGAAGGTCTGATCCAAAGCTTACTCAAAAAATCTTAGGGATATGAGTTAACTAGCTTTGATTAATCTTATTATATATATTTCTTATAATACATGTAATTTTAGCTGTAACACGTTATATTGAAATAATCTCTACTATACTTTTAAAGTTCATTAGAGCTCTAAAACGTCTTCTAGCTTAATAGATAATATTTTTACTTTTGCAATTGATGATATTTCGTGGATTTCTTTTTCTTCTTTTTCTAATATTTCTTTTGCAATATTTTTAGCTTCTTCTTCAACTTTTAATATTTTGTTTTTAACTTCAGCTTCAGCTTCAGCTTCAGCATTAGCTATTATCTTTTTACCTTCTTCTATGGCATTTAACTTTATTTCTTCTGCCTTTTTCTTTGCTGCGTCTATTTCATTTATAGCTTCAATTTCAGCATGCTTTATTTCCTTGATGGCTTCTACAGCACTCACAGAAATACCTCCTTAAAAATAGCTTAATCTATCATGTAGGATATTCCTATATATAATTTTCTTTTTAAATTCATTTATAATGAATAATCATTATAAATTATTGAGTACATGCCAAATTAATGGATTTAAAAGAATATAACCTATTATAATGTCTTAATATTTAATAGTTTGAGTAATATCATCAAATATAAAATTTAGGTTAACAATAATTAGAATAATATAATTTAGATAAGTAATTGATATAATATAGTATAACACAGTGATCAAACAAATTGATAACACAGTAAAAAAATACAGATCAGAATAAGAATCGAGAAAAGTGATAATTATAAATTAGATGTATTTCTGATGTGAATATATTATAGAGGGTATTGTAGCTATTGCAGTACATGTTTCCAGGGAAACACCTTTTTCTGTTATATCTAGCTGATATTCTCCGAGCTTCATTATGTTCTTTGGTAGTCCATGCCTTCCAAGCCCTACAAAAATCCCACAAGGTTTTTTTAATAGCAATTCTGCTACCTCTACAGGTTTTATGGTCTTTTTTTCATCAGGTTTTGATGTTGAAGCTATAGGTATTCCCAGCTGAGGTTGGTATTTATCTATTATTAAAAATCTGTTTTTTTCAATTAATTCCCTTAGATAGGTTCCTGAACCTCCTATAGTGGTTTCTATTGATACAATATCTTCTTTTTTACATGGAAAATCCATTATAGCTAAATTGCAGTCAAATGCGTAACAGATTGGTGCAGCTCTTGCAATGGCTCTCTTGTGAGCTTCGTGCCATCTAGTTTTATCGTATGAGTTGTATAAAATCAAAGTCATTCTTTTGAAATGTTTATCGCCCTTCATGATTTCACATCGTTAGTTTTAAACCATAACAAAAAAGAGAAAAAACGGATATAAAAATATAATCAAAGTAATATAAAATTAAAATTTAAAAATGGTTAGTTAAAAAAAGTTATTTAATTATTGCTGTTTTACAAATTTCTTTGCAATATCCATAACATTTTCAGATATTACATACTTTGTATTGTCCTTTAGAACTAATGAAGTAACGTCAAGGGCCTTGTACAATTGTGCTTCATCCTTAAAGTATTGCTGTGCAGCTTCTGCAACTATTTTTATAGCTTTTGCCTGACCTTCGGCTTCAATTCTTAAACTCTGTGCTATACCCTCGGCTTTTAAAATTTTACTCTGTTTTTCACCTTCTGCTTCCAATATTGCAGCTCTTTTTAATCTTTCAGCCTTCATCTGCTGAGTCATAGCATCCTTAATATCCTTAGGTGGTTCTATCTCCCTAAGTTCAACTTTCTCAACCCTTACACCCCAGGCATCTGTGTCTTTATCCAATGTATCCAAAAGCTTAGAGTTTATATACTCCCTCCTATCCAATACCCCATCCAATTCCATACTACCAATTATTGCCCTTAACGTAGTCTGTGCAAGATTAATAATAGCATATTCGTAATTTTGAACTTCCAACAATGCCCTATCTACATCTACGACCCTATAGTAAATTACTGCATCTATGGTAACCGCTGCATTATCCTTTGTAATCATCTCTTGTGGCGGTATATCGATTACTTTAGTCCTTACATCCACCTTTATAGGAACGTCAATAAGTGGTATAATAATATTAACCCCAGGTTTTAATATCCCTGCAACTTTACCTAGTCTAAATATTAAGCCCATTTCATACTGATTTACTATAACTACTGATTTTATTAAAATATACATGACAATTAGGCCTACTATTATCCAAAACCAGAACATAATACCCCCTCTTTAGTGTTGTTGATTTATTATTAACTATATGGATAATATACTATATAGTTATTAGCTGTTACTCGGTATGGTTTGTATTTATCTTTTCGACAACCAATGATACCCCTTCAATACCTACGATTTTAACTTTATCGCCTTTTTTCAATGGTTCTTTTGCTTTAATGTGCCATTTTTCATTGTCTATTGTGATAAGACCATAGTTTTGTTCATCTAAATCAGATCCCAATATGAGCTCTCTTCCAACAAATTTTTCAGCTCCAATCTTTATATCTTTGCCTACTCCATATACCGCCCTATACAGTGCATACACCGTAATAACCCCTGAGACTATCGCCATAGGAAGAGCCATTGATGGAAATATCAATAAAAATACGCCGTATATTATTAATGCAATACCTGCTGCTGGAAAGTAGAGTCCAGGTGTAATTACTTCAAAAAGTATTGCAATTAGTCCCAAAAGTATCATTAAATATCCCAGTTCCATAACCCACCTTCTTTTTTCAGCTGTACCTCTATTTTATATTTATACATTCTTATCTATTATATTCTTATCCTTAAGAATTTTTACAATTTTCTCGTGAATGAAATTAATATCTCCGCTATCAACCTTAACAACAATGAAATCGTCTTTAGGTTTAAATATAAAATTCGAGTTTGCAAGTTCTAAATATTTTTCTCTGATTTTTTTTAAGAATTCTCTTTTTTCAAATACTTCTTTGCTTCTATGTTCCATCCTTTTCATGGCTATTTCTAAGTCAACGTCCAATAAAATTACCACATCAGGTCTTTTTGCATGCTTGTTTATCTCTAAAATGTAACTTTCTTCAATTCCTTGGGTAGATTGATAGACTAAAGAAGAGTACACGTATCTATCGCAAATAACATGACCTTCTTTTAATTTCTCTTCGATTTTTTTAACATGTTCAATTCTATCTGCAGCAAATAGTAATGCCAGAGTCTCTTTTTCACATTTTTTACCGCTTAAGATTTTTCTTATGAGTTCCCCAATTTCTCCGTTTGTAGGTTCGCAGGTGTATGTGCCATTTAGTCTTTTAGCCAATAATTTCGCCTGTGTGGTCTTTCCACTGCCATCGATGCCTTCAAAAACGATAAATTTATTCACTTTTTCACCGAAATTATATTCTGTGCCTGATTTTGTTGAAATACAACAATCTTATTCTTAATATTTCTTCTTTGATACTCCATGTAGTGTAATTTTCCATTTCTTCTAATATTGGCAGTATTCTTTCCAAGATTTTACTATCTTTCTGGCCGTATTTTTTCAATGTTAAGAGTGCCTTTAAAACTACTGACTCGTCTCCGTCCTTCAAGAGTTTTATTATCTTTGGGATAGCGTATGTTACTAATTCTGGATCTATTTTGGACAGTATGCCTAAAGCAGCGTTTTTAACCCTCCAATGTGGATCATCCAGTTTTCTTATCACGTAATTTAAGTATTCAAAATGTCCCTCATCAATGAAATCTCCTAAGGATTTCAATGTTTCCACTCTAACTACCCAGTCGCTATCTTCTAACAATATTTCAATTTTTCTTATTTTTTCAGATACGGTTTTACTTACGTCAATGCGAGCGCTTGAGTTTAATCTATTGAGTATGTCTTCAATCATCTCTGAAATAAGTGGATTTTCTTCATTATTTGTTAAACACCAATTTACTATTTCATAATGGTATTTTTCAGTTTTGCTTTTATCTATTATATTCTGTAGTATCTTGTATGCATAGGCCCTTATAAACCAAAACTCACTGTCTTTGAATTTAGAAATTATTATCATTACATTATCTATATTCTCTATATCACGAGTACTTAGTTCATATAACGCTTCGAAGGTTCCCTCAAAATCATGTTTAAGTAGGCCTATAATCTTATCCTCTGAGCTAAATGCAAGCATTTTACATTTTTCTTTGTCTATTTCAGGGCACGGATAGTCTATTTTTTTAAGTAATTCTAAAGCTTTTTCTCTTAATTGGAACATTGGGTCAAAGAGCGCAATCTTCATTAGATCTAATGTATATACATCGATTAAATTTACATTGAGTTTTGAAATATTTTCAATATGGGTTAATCCTTTTAATCTAATTTTCCAATTATATTCGTCCAAATATCCTCTTATAATAATGACTTTAAATGTCATACATTTGTTCGGTACTTTGCTTAGAGCTATATCTATTGGTCTACGTAGTTCTTCATTAAATGTTCCTATTTCATCTAAAATACATAATACATTACAGCTATCTGAATGATCTGAATATTCGCTGGTCTTTTCTATTATTTTTCTCAATACATCAGTGTTTCCTTTATTTTTTCTTGCCAGATATTTTAATATTGCAGGAAGGGCTTCAGGATATTTATTTGCATATTTATTAATATTTTCAATGGAAATTTCTTTTTTGTCCAGTTCTACGTTCAAATCGTATTTTAGTATTAGTTCTGAAACTTTGGAAACTATCTTCTTTTCATCATTAAGTGCTTCATATGCTAATATTCCCACTATTTCATCTATTTCTTTTTTTGAATCTTCTGTATTTTTTAGTATTTGGATCATTTTTCTAAGTACCATAATGAAATTTAATCTAACAAACATGTCTGAGTCATTTAAAACAATGTAGGGATTTATATGGTCTCCTAATTTCGATAATATATATAATGGGTTTTCACTTGTTTCTAAAATCAACCTGAGTAGCCACAACCCCTGAGCTCTAATAAGTCCAAACGGATTTTCAAGGGATTTTTTAATTACATCAATAGTCTCATTAGCATATTGGGGATTTTCAGCTATTGCATATCCCAAACTTACAATGTTGTTAATTTCTGAAATCCAAAGTTCTTCTTCATCATTATTCATTAGTTTTTCAACTATATTTTCTATTCTTGCCTCCTCTAACTCTAAAAATTCATTATCCACCTTATTGTAAATATAGTTCCAAGGGTTTTGAAGTTCATTTAGGAATTTAACTTTCAATGAATCTGGGACATCGTCTTTCACGAATCTTTCAATTGTGGCTAAATATGTGGATAGGTGACCATCATTTAATAATTTAAGACCTTTTTCTAAGTCATTTTTTAGTAAAAGTACTCCCAAAGAACTTACTAACGGACATTCATAATCTAAAAATGACGTGTCGTTGATCGTTTCACCAATCATATAAAGAACTGCAAGTGAAGAGAATATTAAAAGCCAGTCTTCCTCTGAATGCAGCGTCTTTTTCACATAATTGCTTAAAATACTCTTTAAGAATGGGTGGTTTTCTGATAGACTACATAGTGTAAATAAAAGTCTGGCTTTTACGGGCCTATTGAGTTTTGGCATATATAACAATTTCAAAAGTTCTTCAATGGTTTTATTATCGATTTTATGGCTATTCCTACTTATTAAAACAAAACCTGTGAGTTTTAAAATATCACTGGGGTGTGAAAGTAAGTCCCTAATGTGTTTTGGCGAATATTCTATCTCGTCAATTAAATTACAACTTACGTTTTTAATGATGTTGCATATTTCTTCCATTGTTTCGTGGTCATCGCATTCAATAATGGTTCTTGAGAAGAATCCTCCAATAATGTCGTCCATACGGACTTTTTCGGTACATAAGTCCATAATTTCAGGGATTACTGGGATTACTAAATCAGGTTTTAATGGCGATAGTTCCCAAACACTACACATTGCATGGATTCTTTTAAAGTAATTATTTGAGTATAATCTTTTGGATAGTATAATAGGATATTTTGAAATAACACTTTTTAAATTAGGTTTATTTAGTATATTATTGGCAGCATCTTCTATGGCATCATTACCACAAGTAGTTAATTTAATTAGGCCAGGAAGGACATCAAATATTATGTCAGGGTAAATTTTGAGTATATTATTAATGGCCCAAAGTATTCTTATTATTACTATGGGTTTAGGGTAGTCTAACTCTAAAACCAAGTGCTTAGCAACATATAATGCATCTTTATAGTCTTCATAGGATATATTTCCCAACGTGTTTATTGCACGAGATTTTAGGTACCAATTGTCTTGTTTAAGATCCATTATTAGTTTTTTGATATCCATATATTCCCACCCTGGAATAATTACCATACAATTATGCTATATATTATTAGGTATTTATTATTAAGTATTAAATATATTAAAACATTATGAATACTGTCATGTATAATTATAAATAATGAAAAATATAATTTTATTTTATCTTAATAATAAATATTAATCTTAAGAAATATATTTTTTGATATTTATTAGTTATGATCATATGTTGTGGTGAGATTATGAATGTTGAAATATTAAAACAAAAAATACTATATAAAATATCTGAAGACGAACTTAAAAAAAGAATTGATGAAAAAATTATGGATAATTCAGGGTTGTTAAATGAAGAGGGGGCACTGATATTAATTTCCCAAGAGCTCGGGATCGATGTTACATACGATGATGAAGACGATGAAGATGAGTATGAATTTACAATCAAAGATATTGAAGAAGGTCAAAGGAACGTAGAAGTCACTGGAAAAATTATAAGAACTTCTGAAATAAGAAAATTCCGAAGAAAAGATGGTTCTGAAGGAAAAATGGCTTCAATAGTAATAGCAGACAATACTGGGTCTATTAGGTTAACGCTTTGGAATGATAAAATAGATCTAATTGCTGGACTAAAAAAAGGGGATGTTGTTAAAATAGAAAATGCTTTTTCAAGGACATGGAACAATAGACTTGAATTAAACAGTGGTTCTGATTTAAAGATAGAAAAACTTGAAACTTATGATGAGTCAAAATATCCTGTTTTAAAGGAAAGTTATAAAATTTTAGAACTTGTCCCTAATCTTTCAGCCACTATTAAGGGAGAAGTTGTAGCATCTTATGAAAAGAAAGAGTTTAATAAAAGAGATGGTTCTTTAGGGAAGTTAAAATCATTCATACTAAAGGATGATTCTGGAAGCATAAGGGTAACACTTTGGGATGATTTAGCCGATTATGAAGTTAATACTGGAGATAAGGTTGAATTAGAAGGGTATGTAAAACAAGGTTTTAGAGGGCTGGAAATTTCTGCCAACAAAATCAATATTTTAGAAAAAGGAAGTCCAAAAGAAGCTTTAGAAGTGACTGATGTTGATATCTCAAATGTGCCTAACTATGAAGAAAAACTTGTAAATGTTAAAGGTAGGATAACAAACATCTCAGGAATTAGAAACGTGGAATTTAAAGATAGGAGTGCAGAACTTCAGGAAATTTATTTAACCGATAGTACTGGTAGATTGAAAGTATCATTCTGGGGAAACAATATAAAATTATTAGAAGATCTAAACGAAGGCGATACAGTTAAGATTACAAATTGTAAAGTTAGAACATATCTTGACAGAGAAGGGAATAAAAAAGCAGATTTAACTGTGACTTACCAATCTAAAATAATAAAAGATGAAAATATTGATGCACCAGAATACGAGAAGAAAATCTATAAAATAAAGGATATCATTGATGGAAATGTTAATGAAATAGATAAAAATAACATAACGACTATTGGAAGAGTTTATAGGGTATTTGATATAAGGGAATTTGAAAGAGAAGGGGGAACATCAATAGGAAAAGTCAGGGGCATAGTTATCGAAGATGAAACTGGAAGAATAAGAGTTTCGTTATGGGATAAGGATGCAGAATTGGATATAAAAGAAGGAGATATCGTAAAAATAGTTAATGGATATGTTAAAGAAAATGGGGAATATTTAGATTTGAATATAGGAAGAATGGGGAGAATAATAATCAACCCAAAAGATGTGGAACTTAAATCAGTTAGAAAATTCATAGCAGACCTTGAAGAGGGGGATGCCGTTGAAATTAGGGGAACTATAGTAGATTATAGAAAGCAAGAATTAATACTTTATTTATGTCCAAACTGTAGAAAAAGAACAGTTTTAATTGAGGGCGAATACCACTGTAACGAATGCGGTGAAGTTAAACCTGATGAAGTACTGGTTTCCACACTGGTTGTTGATGATGGTACCGGAAACATAAGCTGTAGGCTTTATGGAAACAATGTTGAAAAAATAACTGGTATGACAAAAGAAGACTTAAAGGATACAAATCTGGAGATTTTGGATAACCTAATCGGCGAAGAGTTTGTATTTTATGGAACATCCACTATAAGAAATGATGAATTGGAGTTCTCAGTTAAAGGCGTAAGTAAGGTAGATTTGGATAGGGAAATAGAATTATTGAAGGACTTTTAATTTACCCTCATTTTAAATTATTTTTAATCTATTGGCGATATATTTATATAGTTTATTTCAAATATCCACTAAGGCATATTCTTTTATGGATCGTTTTATAGGTAAGAAGATGGTAAATTCGACACATATATTCCCTAAGTGGGATCATATATCACGCACTGTAAATGCGTATCTACATTTATAAATATTGTATTAGTGTCGAATTACTATATTTTTATTAATAACAAAGAATTTAGGTGATTCCATGAAAAACAAGTTAGTCGTAGTTACGGGAGTTCCAGGTGTGGGAGGCACTACAATCACTCAAAAAGCCATGGAAAAGTTAAGTGAGGAAGGTATAAACTATAAAATGGTTAATTTTGGAACAGTAATGTTTGAAGTAGCCCAGGAAGAAAACCTTGTAGAAGATAGGGACCAGATGAGAAAATTGGATCCTGATACACAGAAAAGAATACAAAAATTGGCGGGAAGGAAAATAGCAGAGATGGTAAAAGAATCCCCTGTAGTTGTGGATACACACAGTACCATTAAAACACCTAAAGGTTACTTACCTGGACTTCCAGTGTGGGTTTTAAATGAATTAAATCCAGATATAATTATAGTGGTTGAAACTTCAGGGGACGAAATTTTGATTAGAAGGTTAAATGATGAGACAAGAAATAGGGATCTTGAAACAACAGCAGGAATTGAAGAACACCAAATTATGAACAGAGCTGCTGCAATGACTTATGGTGTTCTAACAGGGGCTACTGTGAAAATAATTCAAAATAAAAATAACTTATTAGATTATGCAGTTGAGGAATTAATTTCAGTTCTAAGATAAATTTTATATATTTTAACTTTTTTTAATTAATACAAATCTATAAAAAAGGGGATAAGAATGTTTGACTCTATTTTTAATGCATTTTATAGTTCAATGGATGCCATATTTATGCCCATTGTGCAGAACATGCATCCTGGAATTTCTATATTTATTATAGCGTTCCTCGTATCGTTTATAATAAACTTAGCCACAAAAGTTCTCGTTAATCAGAACAGAATGGCAGAACTAAAAAAAGAGTTACAGGAATTTCAAGTTAAGGCTAGAAAGGCATCAAAAGATCCAGAGCTCATGAAGGAGCTCCAGGAAGAGCAACAGAAAATGATGGCAATGCAAATGGAAATGATGAAAATGAGCTTCAAACCTATGATATATACATGGGCGCCTATTATAGCCATATTTGCTTATTTAAGACATGTTTATGATTTTGGAGGGGTTGTCCATCAATTAAATCCTGACTGGAATGGCGTTGTAGTTCAACTGCCGTACATTATTTCTAAAATGATTTTTGTATCATTCTGGCACTGGATTGGAGGTATTTTCTACCATGGTGGATTTGGAATCGTTTCCAATACTGCATTAGGGTGGTTAGGTTGGTACATACTGTGTTCAATGGCGACATCCATGGTTTTAAGGAAAGTTATGGGCATAAAATAAGTTCCCAAAGTGACGGGTAAATCTAATTATCGTTTTATTTTTTTAATTAGTAAAAATATAAAATTTATAGAAATTTATATTGTATTTATTTTTCATACGATATTACTAGTTTAACACCTGTGCAGGAACGACTATAATTTTAATTAAGCATATTTCCCATAAATTCTATGAAAAATTAGATATTAATAATGTAATTTTATCTAGGTTTTTAGTATATCTTAACGCACACCACAAATTTAGGTGAATTTATGAAGACTAAAACCCAACTGATAGATGAGATCATAAGCAATATAAAAACAAAATATCTAGATAGGGAAAAATTAACAAAACTCAATAAAAATAAGCTTTTTTATGTAGCCAAACAGGCAGATGGAAATTTAAAAGTAGTTCTTCCTTTTGTTTTTGGAAGAAGTGATTTTTTAAATTTAAACAAAGAGGGACTTGAAGGAGCAGCAGCTCGTATAATAGAATATATTAAGGAGGTCATAAGAAAGGGAAAATTTCCCAATCTATCCGGAAATCTAGGTAGAAGATACGAAGCTCTATACGAACCTATTACCATAATAAATTGTGATTTAAACATCGGAAGTGATCTTTGGAGGGCGGATGAGTGTAACTACATAAGTCAGGATAAAATACACCTATTACTTAGACTGATATTCGATGAAGAAAATCCAAAAATAATGGGCCGTAAAATCGATGAGTTAGCGGAGGAATTAAATGAGTTTATTCAAAAAATTCCCTATAACGACCTTGAAAAAGAAACTATTAATTTAATAAATCAGAAGGAATTGAGAAACAGTCTGGATGAATTGGGTTTGGTATCATTTATTGCCGATAACTCAAAACCTGCAAGGAGTTATACGAGAATAAGACGGCATCATAGGATAGCAGGGCCTAAAAAAGGTATTAATGTGGAATTTAAAACTCCAATGGAATTGAACCCTATTGAAGTGGAACTATTCGATGGAAATGTTATAACTGGGCTCGGAATTAAAAAAAGAGAAGTTTTTATAATAACTGGAAGAAACGCACAGGGGAAATCAACATTATTAGAAGCCATAGAATGTGGACAGGACGACCATTTAATTGGCGATGGAAGGGAGTATATTGTAACAACAAAAGACATCTCAAAGGCTTCAGCTGGGACTATGCAAATGAATGGGCAGGATATAAGTTTGTTCTTCCAAAAACTACCAAAGGGTATAAATGGAAATCCAAAAAAAGTTCATGGAACAGGCTCTGGTTCTATGACTATGGCATATCAAATACAGAAGGCACTATCGACCAAGACAGATTTAATATTAATAGATGAAGATAATTCAGCGGTGAATTTACTTGTGAATGGTTTATTGTCAAGCTGGTTTGAAGGCGTTAAACCACTTTCAGAACTAATTATGAATGAGAGGGAAAAGTTAACTTCTACGTTTATCATAGTTACCAGTAGTTTGGACCTATTAACCGCATCTGGCGATAGGGCAGTTTATCTTGAAGACCATGAGGTAAAATATTTAGATTTAGATAGTTTTAGGCGTAATTTAAGTGAATATTATTTAAAACTAAGTGGTGAATTGCATCAGTATAAGTGATTAATCATAAATTATAAATATTTGTTTTTTAACATATTATGTGTAGTAAAAATACTACATATAAATGAATTATAAAACAAAGAATTAAATATATGGAAATCCAAAGAAATAGAATATACCGTCAATAAAAGAAGTATGGTGAAATATATGCTAAAAAAACTGATATTATTGCTAACTCTGATTGTAGTGCCAATGGTATCTGCGACGGATGTTATTTTAGTAAGTGACAATCCTGCAGATTACGTGGCTGTGGAAGGTATAGCAAAGGCAGTTAATGCAACAGTAATAAAGACGCCGTGGGGCATTTTCAATGAAAGCGTTTTAGATGAAATAAAATCATTGAATCCTAATAATGTTATTGTTGTAGGGGGCCCGATGGCAGTTGTTGAAAACTACACAAAAGAATTAGAAAATATAGGAATTGAAGTTGAGAGAATTGCTGGAGAAAATAGATACGAAACCAATGCAAACCTTGTATTGAAATTTAAGCATATGTTTGGAAATGGAACTACCGTATATGTTTACCATGGAGACGATATAGCGTTGAATGGAACATTTCAAGGAATGGATAAACCACTCTTGGTATTACTTACAAATGGGGTTAATTTAACGGTAGATCCCGAAGATTTAGACCTTGAAATTGAGGAAGTTGAAGTGATGGACAGTCCACTATATAACGGTTCATTAGTAGCAGAAAAATTTAAAATGAAAGGAGCTAATGTAAAAATTAAAGCTGTTCCACAAGACGAAATAGAAGTTATGATGGAAAATAAAATCACTGCACTTAAAATGAAAATCGATCTATTGAAAAGTCAAGGAATAGATGCATCAGAACTGGAAGATAAGTTAGAAGAATTAGAAAGTATATTGGATGAAACTGAAGAAGCAATGGATGAGGACAAATACGAAGAGGCCTATAAATTAATGGTAGAACTTCAAGGAGAACAGATGGCAATAGTTGTTAGAGCTCACGAGATGGACGATGACCACTTATGAAATGCATAAGGAAACACACAATGAAATACACGATGAGCTCAATGACATCGAAGATGACCATCAAGAGATACACAAAGAGATTGGCGATGAAATCATGGATAGGAACCATGATAACCAAGAAATGCATCAGGAGATGTACACCGAAATACACTCAGAAATTAACGATACTGAAGATGACCATCAAGAGATGCACAATGAAGTGCACAAAGAGACACACAATGAGCGCGAGGGCATGGAGCATGATGGGGAGGATAATGACGATGAATAATTAATTTTAAATTATTTTTATTTTTACTGCCGGTTGTGTAAATTAGTGACAATGTGGTGACACAATGAGGGATTATTACTTTAGTTTTTGTATATCCATTATCCATTAATAACCAAGTAATGACTAAGGAAGCATTATTTAAATGCACGATTGAATCATGTTATTGCGCTAATTAACACCACCATGCAGAAGATGGATGTTGTGGGGAGCTCACAGATTAGGTTTAGGGTACAGACACGAGCTCAGAACTGTATGTATAATAGCAATTATATCCAATAATATACTATATATTAAATGTTACAATCCATGGGGTGATGAATATGCTGAAAAAATTAATGGTGCTTTTATCACTAATAGCACTATCGGCATCAGTAGTATATGCAACAGATGTCGTATTGGTAAGTGACAATAGTGCAGATCAAACAGTAGCTTTGGAAGTTGCAAATGTATTGAATGCGACAGTAGTTACTACAACATGGGGAATATACGACGAAAGCGTAATTGACGAAATAAAATCGCTTAATCCCGATAAAGTAATAGTAATCGGTGGAAATTTAGCAGTTGTTGATGATTATATTGTCGCATTGGAAAATGCGGGTTTAACAGTTGAAAGAATCGGGGGACAGACAAGATACGATACAAACGCAAATATTACATTGAGATTCCAAAATGAGTTTACTCATGCCTATGGAAATGTAACAATCTGCGTTGCTCATGGAATGGATGATATATCACTGAACGAAACAATGGCAAGAGTAAGAGACGGTCATTGTTTGGTATTACTATCAAACGGCACAAACCTATCAGTAGAACCTGAAAGATTACATTTGAGAATTAATAAAGTAGAAGTGATTGAAAATCCAGTTTACCCATACAATCACTCAGCAGTGGTAAATAGATTGAGAAATAAGGGGCTTAATGTGGCTGTTCAGAATATTCCAGAAGACCGAGTAAAATTGATGATACAAAATAGAATAAGACACATGGAAATGAAAATTGAAATGTTAAAAGAACAGGGAATAAACACCACTGAATTAGAAGAAAAATTAAATGAAGTTAATGAATTAATGAACCAAAATAAATACCAAGATGCATACCGAATAGTTTTACAGTTAGAAGGGGAACAGATGGCAACGATTAGGTTGCAATTACATGCTGGCGGTCATGGTAAAATGATGGGGAATGCAAACATGAATAATATGGGCAACATGGGAGCTCCTATGAACCACCAAAATATTGGAAATGCAGGAACTCCTGCAAACACCAACGCACCTATGAACCATCAATATGAAAATACCACAGTAGGAAATGCAGGAGCTCCACACATTAATCATCAAAACATGAAGGATGGTGGCATGATAACTGCACAACACTGATGGATTTTTTTTATTTTTTAAATTTTAATGGTGATAATTATGAAAGATATTTTAAAATTGACAGTTATATCATTAGTCGCTTCCATGGTTCTTTTAGCAGGATGCATATCTCAAAATACGGATACCCAGATGCCAGATAATCAAATACAAAATAATAATCAGGCTGATTATCATCAAAACCAGATGGGCATGGGAAAGGGAGGAATTGTAGGAAGTAATGGGGATGTAAATGTTAGCTTAATGTGTGAGAATATTGATGCACTCCCACAACAGTCAATAAGTGAGGAGGAAAAGGAAGGATTGCTTGAAATGAGAGAAGAAGAGAAATTGGCAAGAGATGTTTATTTAACATTATATGATAAGTGGAAATTACAGATATTCAAAAATATTGCTAATAGCGAACAAACCCATACTGATTCAGTAAAATATCTATTAGAAAAATACAATATCCCAGACCCAGTTGAAAGTGAAGAAGTTGGAAAATTCTCAAATCCAAAATTTGAGGAATTATATAATAATTTAGTTGAAAAGGGTAGTCAGTCAGCTGTTGATGCGTTGATAGTTGGGGCAACTATTGAGGATTTAGATATTGCTGATTTAGAAAATTGGATAAGCAAAACCGATAACGAAGACATAAAATTGGTTTATGAAAATCTAATGAAAGGTTCAAGAAATCATATGAGAGCTTTTGTTAGAATGTTAGATAGTTACGGAGCAAATTACACTCCACAATACATAAGCAGTGAAGAATATGAACAAATACTAAGCAGCTCAATGGAGAGAGGAGGAGGCCCTAACAGGTGAGATTATGAAAAAACTATTTTTTATTTTTTTTAATATATTTTTAATATCATCTTTAAGCACAATTTACGCATGGGATGACTGCCCTTATGGAATTACTGATTCGTCATGCACATTTCCGGGAAGTTGTGGGAAATACATTGACACAAACAATAACGGCATTTGTGACCACAGTGAGCCAGCTCCTACTATGAGCGGAGCTCCGTCAAACATACTGCCAACATTAACAACAAGTGAAGGAGTGATGTCCGAGGATATTATTGATAAATATGTTCCAACGCCAAGCAGTGAGTTGAAAAACTACACTATAAAACAGGTATGCGAAGAATACAACATAAGTCAGGATTGTTTAATTAATGCTTTAAAATCAAAAATAAATGAAATCAACGAAATGAGCAAGAGCTCTCCATCTGATGAAATACTGCTTACAGAGGAAATAATTGATGAATACATAACCATATCAGGAAGTGAGTTAAAGAGCTACACCATAAAACAAATTTGCGAAATGTATGGTATAAATCCAGAGGATTTAAAGAGAAATTTAGGTATAGCAGTAGATGATGATACCACATTCTATACAATTAAAAAAACCTATGGTATATCCCCATCAAAATCCAAAGAGGCAATACTTAAATGTTTAATAGATGATGGAAAAGTCGTTTTGGACACCAACAAGGTTCAAGATTCTATTGATAAAAGTAATCAATTAAAAGAAACATTAATTAATGAATTAAACGAAGATACCACTTTAAATGAAATTAAAGAAGTTTATGGATTATCCCCAACTGACCTTAAAGAAGCAATACTTAACTGTATGATTGATGAAGGAATTGTAAGTATAAACCGTACCCAAAGTATCCCTGCTAATGACGATAATTTAAATACTTCTGAATCCATAATTGATAAAATAATAAAATTCCTATTTACGGAAATAAATTTAAAAAATTTGTTTAAATTTAATTAAATTATTTTTACTCACTTTAACTTTTAATTGAGGTGAAGATAATGTATTATGGTGCTGGAAGTAATCACATGGGAGGAAATACTATGCAATCTATAACCGGACATTTTTTCGGATATGAATGGTATATAGTAATAATACTCTTGGTAGTTATTATAATAATGTTGGCATATTTGATATTTAAAAAACCAAGTAGCGATATAGAATTGGCAAAAATAGAGAAGGATACTGTGGAAATAAAAGAAACGGTTAAGGAGTTGAAGAAAAAATGGGATGAAATCGAGTGATTTTATGAATTTGGAAAAAACTGTTAAGATAGGGGATGCACTGTCTAACCCTGTAAGAATTAAAATAATTCATCTTTTGAATAAAAAACCCATGAATATTTATGAATTGGCAAAAACTCTAAATCTATCGAGACCTGTGATATATGCCCATTTAAAAAAACTGGAAGAAGCTGATTTAGTGGAAAGTGATTTAATATTGGATGAAGCTAGGGCTAAGAGAATATACAAATCAAAGGAATTTAAATTTTGCATAGACAATGATAAAATAGATGGATTTTTTAAGTGATATTAAAGTGATATTATGGATAAACTACAAACTGTAAGAAAAATAGTCCAGTCGGCATTTTTTATAAAATTTGTAATCTTATCGGCGGTTCTTTCAAGCTTCTTCTGCCTGCATTTTTGGATATATTGAGCAATTTATATTGATGGGGAGTATTTATTTTGTTCCCGTTGTAATTGTAATATCACTGCTAACAATAATTTTTGGAAGGGTATTTTGCGGTTGGATGTGTCCACTGGGTTTTATTTTTGATTTAACATATCGATTGAGGGTTAAATTATCAGGGTTAAAAAAACTTCCAGAAGTTCCAAAAAACATTCATAATAAATTAAAATACTTAAAATATGTTATATTGGTGTTATTCATCATATTAACATACCATCTTACAACATACGTCTATTGTTCAGTATGTCCTATCGGAGCTCTCACAAACTTATCTGGAACTGTCATTTCATTTGTCGTTCTCATCGGATTTATAATATTGGGATTCATATATCCTATGGCATTTTGCAGATATCTCTGTCCAATAGGGGCGTTGTTGGGTATTTTCTCACTGAAACCGGTTTTTAAATTAAAACTTAATAAAGACAAATGTGTAAATTGTAAATTGTGTGAGAAAAAATGCCCAGTTCAGATAGAGCTCACTGAAAAAATAGAACAGCATGAATGTATAAGATGCTTTGAATGTAAAAGCGCCTGTAGAAAAGATGCAGTTAAATTTGGAAGCTAATTATGAAACCCATATATCATGGTGGTTTTCAAATCCGTAGGAAAAATTAATATAAATTTTATTTATTTGTTAGCGATGTTACTTTCTCCAGGAGGTAAAACTCTAAGTATGTCTTCATCGTCCACGTTATACTCTTTAAACTCTTTTTTGAGCTCTTTAACAAGTTCTCCTTTTTTCTTTTTAAATGGTTTTAAAAGAACCCACTTCTTAAAGCTATTTTTAAGTGTATTTTGCGGTGCAGTTGTTAGTTTTTCTTCTCCACCGTATTCAACAATTCCAATTCCTAGTTCAAGAGGGACACTTCTTATGAAGTTTCTTTTACCTCTTATCACAAATGCTCCTTTTTTAAGGTATTCCCCACTTTCTGCAGTTTTTGATATTTGTTCAGGTTTTACCCAATAGACATCTGCACTACCTAAACCCAGTTTCCAGGCTTTTGAATGGGATACTGCAAATTTTGCAACTTCCTGCAAGGTATCTTCATCCACTTCTTTACCTTCTGTTTTAATGGCAGTAAATGGAGCTCCTTCCATAAGTGTGTGGAAAACTACGTCATCTTTTTCAAGGTATCTCTTTACGAGTGTTTCGTTTGTAGTTGCATCCTTACCTGCTATTACCAGATACCCGTTTATTACAGTCCATTTGAATTTTTCATACCATTTTCTCTGTTTTCTCTCTTTCTTCTTTATACTTTCTTCTTTTTCCTTGAGAGTTTCCATTTCAGTTTCTTCTTTTTTCTTTAATTTGTTAAGTTTTTCTTCAGATAGTGTTATGGCGATTTTAACCCCTTTTATCTTATTTTTGAATTTTTTAGATTTGCTGTAATAAACATCTGCGTTTTCAAAGGCATTTTTTCTTATATCGAGTGAAACATTTTTTTCTATATGCTTATTTTCGTAATCAGCCGATAGTTTTAATACAATTTCTCCGTTTTTTTCGTTTATACTTACAACTTTGCTTAGAATTGGATGTTCTTTGTTCTCCTTAATTATCTTTTTTATATCCTCCCAATCCATTTTTTCTCTTGCTGACTTCAATGTGTTTAGTATTTCATCAACTAAGGAATAGTTCGCATATATTAAATCTCCTTTTATCTGGCTTTCTTCTACTTGTTTTTCATATTTTTTAAGGGATTCAATCTGATTTTGTAGTATTCTCTCCTGTTTTTTTACCATTTTTTGTAATTTTGACTCTTCCTTTTTAATCTCTTTTTTTATTACGAATCCTGAGTAATAATCATCCAAGGCATTTAAAAACTCTTCATAGTACTTTTTTTCATAGTTGGGAGGAAGATCTTCATATTTTTTTAATTCTATCGGGCTTATGTCGTGATAATTTCCATCTTTTAGTATTATGTGGGGCTTTTTTTCGTTGAACACTTTATTAAAAAATGCCTTAGTTCCTTCAAACAATTTTTTTATTTCCTCTTCTGATGGATTTACCGTTTTTTTATCGACTTCTGCAGTTTCACATATTTCTTCTGCATAGACTCCCGCCAACCCAAATATTCTTGATACTACCCTAACACATTCTGTGTCCTTGTTTTCTTCCTTTTGGAATTCATCCTTAAAGAGCTCGTAAGCAATTGAGTATTCTAAATTAAATGGATTTAGATCTCTCTGTGGCGGGAATTTGTATATTTCCTTTGGAACTATTCTTCTCGTACTCCATCTTTCTATTTTTAATGGTAAAATGATTCTATCCTCTTTGTCGAGTATAATAACGTTTCCTTCTCCAAATAACTCGACTATTAATCTATAAAGTGTTTCTCCCCACTGAAACGTGAATATAACTATCCTATCAAAATTATGTTGCTCTATTTTTGTTATTTTTATATTATTCAAGTATTTCCTAAGTAGCATTGCAAATGATGGAGGATTTTTAGGTTTTTCACGCTCGTACTCGGTCATGGTGATGTATTTGTACTTACCAATACCTATTGCAATCTCTCTTGTCCCAACTTCAGGAATATGAACCTTTAAAATCAGTTCTTTACCATCCTGGCTGTCTATTAAAAATGCCTTATCCAATTTTCCGTTCACCACCTTTTGGAGCTCTTTTACGGCAGCATGTATGTCAATGTTGGTCATTTCTGTTTTCATAACATCACCTAGTGATTTAATGATTTTAACATGATAATTTATTAATTATAATTGCCCTTAATTGTTGATGACAAAACTTTGATTAAGAATGACTAAAATCAAGTGTTTTAAATTCCAATTATGGTAAGGATTATATAAGTATTAAAATAATCAACTATAAATTAATGTTAATCATGATATATAGGTAATGGAAACAGTGAGAGGAATTATTATGGAAGTTGAGAAAAGAATACAGGAAACATTGGCAGAAAAAGTAACCGAATTAACAGGAAAAGAAATGGAAATAAGGCTGGAAGAACCTCCTTCAATCAATATGGGAGATTATTCAACGAATATAGCATTTAGACTTGCAAAAGATTTAAGAAAGGCTCCAAAGGTTATTGCAGAGGAAATAGCTAATTCACTTGAAATTGACGGAGTGGTAAAAATTGAAGCTCTAAACGGATATATAAACTTCTTTTTAGACTACAAGGACTTTTCAAAAGAAAATGCTGAAAAAATCTTAGAAGAAAAAGAAAACTTTGGAAAAGGAGAAAACAAAAACAAAAAAGTAATATTGGAACATACATCGGCAAACCCAAACGGTCCTTTCCATATCGGGCATGGTAGAAACATGGTTATAGGAGACAGTTTAAAGAGAATTTTAGATTTTGCAGGATACGACGTTGAAACACAGTACTATGTAAACGATATGGGAAGACAGGAAGCCATTGTTGTATTTGGAATTGAAAGATTTGAACTAGACAAAAACAAAAAACCTGACCATGCCATTGGAGAGGTTTATGTAAAGGCAAACAAACTCATAGAAGAAAACCCTGAGCTCGAAGATGATATACTGAACTTGATGAAGAATTATGAAGAATCTTCTCAGAAAAATGAGGATAACGATATTGTTAAGAGATTCAAATTTGCAGTTGATTATGCTTTAAGCGGTTTTAAAGAAAGTCTGAAATCCTTAAATATCGAACACGATAAGTTTGTATGGGAAAGTGATTATGTTAGAAACGGAATGGTCAATGAAGTTATAGAAAAATTAATGGAAACAGGAAAAGTAGTAAAAGACGATGTATATAGGCTTGATCTTTCAGATTTTGGAATAGAAAAAAAGCTTGTATTGGCCAGATTAAATGGAACAAGTTTGTACTCAACAAGGGATATTGCATACCACGTAGATAAAATGAAAAACTGCGATATTGGAATAAATATTTTAGGTGCAGACCACAAATTAACAGCTGAAATGGTAAACGCATCTTTGAAACTTTTAGGTTATAAAACACCTGAAATCGTATTCTATGAATTTATATCCCTTCCAGAAGGTTCAATGAGTACCAGAAGAGGAAGATTCATAAGCATGGACGAATTGTTTATGGAAGCTAAGAAAAGAGCCATTGAAGAGATCAAAAAGAGAGGAATAGCTGATGATGAAGATGAAATCAGTGAGATAGCAAATAAAATTGCAGTTGGAGCTGTAAGATACAACATAGTTAGAATATCTCCAGATAAACCAATGGTATTTAGGTGGGATGAAGCTCTTGACTTTGAAAAAGTTGGATGCCCTGTTATCCAGTATGCTCATGCAAGATGCTGTAGAATTTTAGAGAATGCAGTTGAATCAGAAAAAGAAAACCCTGAAAGTATGGATCTTTTTAACTATGAATTAAGTGAAGCCGAGAAGATTTTAATCAAACTCCTTTCAAAACTACCAAAAATCGTTGAAAAAGCTGCAGAAGTTAGGAAACCACAGATTGTGGCAAACTATGCACTTGATGTTGCCCAGGCATTTAACAAATTCTATGGAAATTGTCCAGTATTGAAAGAAGAGGATATAATTGTGAAATATTCAAGAATAAAAATAGTAGAAGCAACAAAAATAGTTATAGAAAACACCCTGAACTTATTGGGCATCGAATGTCCTGGAAAGATGTAGGATGACTAATTTAAATTTTATTTTTTTGGTGGTATTATGGATATTGAAAGTAAAGAAAATTATGAATTACTGACCGTTAAGGTTAAGGATTTTGGTGTTATTAAAGAAGGAGAAGTTAAATTAAAACCTTTAACTATATTTTTTGGAAAAAATAATACTGGAAAAACATATATGGGGTATTTGATTTGGGGATTGGGAAATAATAATGCTAAGTATTTACTCAATATAAATAAAATTGATGAAAATTTTAAAGATAAAATATTGCCAGAATTAAAAGATATTATGGCTAATTCAAATGAAAATTTAGAAAATAACGAAATTAAAAAAAAGATAATTGAAATAAACAATTTGAAATATAAAATAAATGATAACTATATCAAACATATATTTGGAGATACTGAATTAAAAATCAATATACCTTATGGAGAAATTTCTTTAAGTAATATTGTTATTCATGGACAAGATATTATCGAAGATTTAGGGATGTGGAATATTGCAACGGCATTTATAAAATTGTTAGAAATACTATTTAAAAAACAATCTAAAAATAGAAATGGAGAATTTGAAACTATAGATTTAGATGAAGATTCATTAGAGAGTAAAATTAGAGATAGTTTATTTATTCCAGCATCCAAGAGCGGGTTGGTTTTAGTAAATAAATATCTGGGAAAAGAGGCCATAAGT
>NZ_AQXV01000050.1:0-67008 GCF_000376965.1 Methanothermococcus thermolithotrophicus DSM 2095
TGAAGGTCGTGCATAAGCCCCTGTGTCTGGTGATATCCAGATATTCTGTTTATCCACTATCCTATCTGGGGGATGGCTTGGCTTGGAACGCCGATGAAGGGCGTGGTAAGCTGCGATAAGCCCATGCGAGGCGCATACAGCCTTTGAACATGGGATTCCCGAATGGGACTTCCTGCCCGTTAGGGCGACCCGTAAGGGTCGGGAACGCGGGGAATTGAAGCATCTTAGTACCCGCAGGAAAAGAAACCAACAGGGATTCCGTTAGTAGGGGCGACTGAACGCGGAACAGAGCAAACTGAATCCCGAAAGGGAGATGTGGTGTTGTAGGGCATTTCCTAAGGTCCAGGTTGGGAAGCCGAAGTTGACTGGAACGTCACACCATAGAGGGTGAAAGTCCCGTAGGTGTAACTAACCTGGGCTGGAGATGTCCCTGAGTACCGTGCGTTGGATATCGCGCGGGAATTTGGGAGGCATCAACTTCCAACTCTAAATACGTTCCAAGACCGATAGCGTACTAGTACCGTGAGGGAAAGCTGAAAAGCACCCTTAATCGGGTGTGAAAAGAGCCTGAAACCAGATAGGGACAGTATGGCACGGCCCCAAAGGCAACTATCCCGAAGGAAACCCTTGCAAAAGGGCGTTACGAGGGATAGAGCCAGGGTTGTGTCGTCCGTTTCGAAAAACGGGCCGGGGAGTGTATGGTTGTGGCGAGCTTAAGACCTTAACGGTCGGAGGCGTAGGGAAACCAACAAGTCCGCAGGCTTTTGCCGAGGGACGGGGTCTTAAGGGCCCGGAGTCACAGCCATACGACCCGAAACCGGGCGATCTAGGCCGGGGCAAGGTGAAGTCCCTCATCAGAGGGATGGAGGCCTGCAGAGGTGTTGCCGTTCGAAGCACTCTTCTGACCTCGGTCTAGGGGTGAAAGGCCAATCGAGCCCGGAGACAGCTGGTTCCCCCCGAAGTGACCCGCAGGTCAGCCGGAGGTTAGGTAGACGGCAGGGTAGAGCACTGATAGGGTGGTTAGGGGGCGAAAGCCCTCGCCATTCTGTCAAACTCCGAACCTGTCGTCGCCGCAGCCTCTGAGTTAGGGCATACGGGTAAGCTGTATGTCCGAGACGGGAATAGCCGAGACTCAGGTTAAGGTCCCTAAGTGCCGGTTAAGTGTGAACACGAAGGGCGTCCTTGGCCTAAGACAGCAGGGAGGTTGGCTTAGAAGCAGCCACCCTTTAAAGAGTGCGTAACAGCTCACCTGTCGAGGTCAAGGGCCCCGAAAATGGACGGGGCTAAACCGGCCACCGAGACCTGAGGGCACCGAAAGGTGATCCTGTAGGGGGGCGTTCTGCGAGGGCAGAAGCTCGGTCGTGAGGTCGAGTGGACCTCGTAGAAATGAAGATCCCGGTAGTAGTAACAGCATAAGTGGGGTGAGAATCCCCACCGCCGAAGGGGCAAGGGTTCCACAGCAATGGTTGTCAGCTGTGGGTAAGCCGGTCCTAACTCTCGAGGTAACTCCTTTGAGAGGAAAGGGAAGCGGGTTAATATTCCCGCGCCGTCTAGATACACGCGGCAACGCTAGGTCAGTTCCTGACGCTTCAGGGTAGGCCAACTGCCTTTGTCTGGGCAGTCAAGCGTATAAGTCCGGGGAGAGTTGTAATAACGAGAACCGGATGAAAGCGTGATGAGCTCTCCGTTAGGAGAGTTTGGTCGAGCTCTGGAGCCCGTGAAAAGGGAACTGGCAGGGATTCTAGACGTCCGTACCCAGATCCGACACTGGTGCCCCTAGGTGAGTATCCTAAGGCGTAGCGGATGAATTCGGTCGAGGGAAGTCGGCAAATTGGCCCCGTAACTTCGGGAGAAGGGGTGCCAGCGGCCTTACTTAAATGTGGGGTCGCTGGTCGCAGTGACCAGGGAGGTCCGACTGTTTAATACAAACATAGGTCTTAGCTAGCCTGAAAAGGTGTGTACTAAGGCCGACGCCTGCCCAGTGCTGGTACGTGAACCCCGGTTCCAACCGGGTGAAGCGCCAGTAAACGGCGGGGGTAACTATAACCCTCTTAAGGTAGCGAAATTCCTTGTCGGGTAAGTTCCGACCTGCATGAATGGCGTAACGAGACCTCCACTGTCCCCGACCGGAATCCGGTGAACCTACCATTCCGGTGCAAAGGCCGGAGACTTCCAGTGGGAAGCGAAGACCCCGTGGAGCTTTACTGCAGCCTGCCGTTGAGGCATGGTTGTGGGTGTACAGTGTAGGTGGGAGCCATCGAAACCTCCTCGCCAGGGGAGGTGGAGGCGACCATGGGACACCACCCTCCCATGACCATGTCCCTAACCCCTGTAGGGGGACACCGGTAGGTGGGCAGTTTGACTGGGGCGGTACCCTCCTAAAAATGCATCAGGAGGGCCCAAAGGTTGGCTCAAGCGGGTCAGGACTCCGCTGTTGAGTGTAAGGGCAAAAGCCAGCCTGACTTGGTTGCTAACAAAAGGCAACCAAGAGGCGAAAGCCGGGCCTAACGAACCCCTGTGCCTCACTGATGGGGGCCAGGGATGACAGAAAAGCTACCCCGGGGATAACAGAGTTGTCGCGGGCAAGAGCCCATATCGACCCCGCGGCTTGCTACCTCGATGTCGGTTTTTCCCATCCTGGGTCTGCAGCAGGACCCAAGGGTGGGGCTGTTCGCCCATTAAAGGGGATCATGAGCTGGGTTTAGACCGTCGTGAGACAGGTTGGTTGCTATCTGCTGGAAGTGTCGGCTGCCTGAGGGAAAGGTGGTTCTAGTACGAGAGGAACGAACTGCCGGCGCCTCTAGTCGATCGGTTGTCCGACAGGGCATTGCCGAGCAGCCACGCGCCAAGGGATAAGGGCTGAAAGCATCTAAGCCCGAAACCCGTCCTGAAAATAGGCAGCCAGTCTCTTCGGAGACGAGAGCTCCTGTAGAAGACAGGTTCGATAGGCCAGGAGTGTACGCACCAAGGGTAACCGAGGTGTTTAGCTCGCTGGTACTAATCGCTCGAGGGATACAAACAGAATATCTGGACACTTAAAGACACAAGGGGCTTATGCACGATCCCTGAGGGAAAAATTCTTTTTTTATAATCGACTAAATTTGTAAATTTAAATATGCTATTTTATAGAAAAATATAAATAAAATAGTACCCCTAATTAATTTAGAACTTATTAGTAGGGGTACTATGCTGTCCATGGATTCACTGGAAAAACTTAAGGAATGTATATCCAAACTAGAAAATTCTGAGATAATTAAAAATAAAAAACAGAATGATGATGGTTATTTATTGTCTAAATTGGATAATTCAGTTGAAACTACGGTTATTCTTTTGAAATGGATACAGCATATTGTTGCGAATTATGGAAAGGAACAGGCAAAAAAACTATTCCCATACTATTGCGATATAAAATGGATATCTGAAGATGTATTACGTGTTATTTTAAAGTTTTTAGATGAAGTTGATATAAAAGAGAATTCAGAATTAAAAAGTATTGAAAAAGTTTCAGAAATGGTTACTATTCATTTGTTATCATTATATTACATATCATTTTTAAGGGGAGAAGGTATAGACCTTGATGTATTGTGTGAATCCGACCTTGAGATTAAACGATTAAGAAAATTTGCCGAAGACATGATTAAAAAAATAGAGAGCTCAGAGAATAAAAAATAAATAAATGGTAAAAAATTAATTAAATTATTTTTTTGATTTTCCATCTTCTTTTGTTATTATTATCTTTTCAGCTTTAATAACTGCATTTTTAAGTATTATCTTGAAGTTAGACGGTAGTCCTCCAAATCCTGCAGGTAATTCCATGGTAGGAACTACAAAGTCAGAACCTGCTGAACTTTCAAAGTCGCCTTCAAATCCTGCTTCTTCAACAGCTTCCTCCATTTCAGGTTCAGCCATTTCAGTCCAACTTTCAACGATTGGGTGGGCTTTGCTTCTTAAGAATTCCTGTAATTCGTTTGTATCTGATACGTTCTCTTCTGTTGCTATTTTATCAAGCAATTCTTCAGGGATTGATTCTTTAACCCTTTCTTTTAATTCACTAGGCATCCATACAACTCTTTTCCATCCTCCATCGGCCTGGAAGAATTTAGATGACCTCATGTATTCAATACACATTCCACAGAAACCTTCAACCTGTTTTCCACCACTACACTGTCCTGCAAGTGCTGAGAATGGAACGCCCATCGGGGTTTCTCCTTTAAAGTCCCTATGGACAATACCAAATCCATCAACTTCTGGGATATAGAAGGTAATGGCTTCAAAGCAACCACATGAGGTTGAAGGTTTTTCCATTATACTATGTAATGCTATTTCTTCGATTGAACCCTGTGATTTCTCTTTAACTACCTCATTTATAGTACTATAGATGCCTTTAGTTTCATCTATTAATTCTCCTTTAGGTATCTCAAATATTGGACCTTCAGGATCTATTTTTGCTGCAGCTCTGGCATCAAAGTAGTTTATACCACCACATAATGCAGGTTTGTTAGGGGTTATAACACAGATGTGGGTAGGAGCAAAACTTTGACACATGATGCATCCGTAAAATACATCAACATCTTCTTCATTTAAATCCCTGGCTCTTGCATCTCTTCTGTCGTAGATTTGTTTTGCGTTTTCCAATTCTTTTTTAACTTCCTCCTCATCTGTGATCAATATGACATCTATATTCTTTATGAATGGAAATTCTGCCTTATATAAACTTTGAACAATTTTTCCTATGTGTTGGAGACTTAAACCTTTTTTAGCAGCGTTTTTGTTTACTCTGATCCAGACGCTATCTCTTTGGTTTAAGTGCATGACACCTTCTATGTAGTTGAAAAACTCGTGGATTCTTCTTTCCAATACTCCTTCTAAATCTTCTTCCAGATTATCTCCACTAACTCTGATGATTACTGCAAAAGGTGATCTACTACCTTCTTCCATGTCTTTAATGTCTTTTCCAATTATTTTAACCTCATCAGAAGCTTCATCTACTACCGTTACAAGTTCAAAACCAAATGACTTAGGTCCTGCAAGTTCAACATGCATGTCTGGACCTCTTACTCTTTCTCCTTCATTCATAGGCCCTACTGATACAGGAATTTCTGTTTCGTCCATTTCTGTCACCGTCCTTACCTCAATATTTTTCATTTTTAAAGCATTTTCTACAATATTATCAATGTCTGAACTTTCCAGAGCTCCTTTTATTTCAGGAACTGGGTTGTTTGTTATAACAGGAACCCCCGCCTTTATACATCCAGCACCTGCTGATAAGGTTATATCATCAATTTCCCCCAATGCTATAACAATTGCGGGAACTTTATTTTTTATGTAGTCGATTATATCTTCTGTTTTTCCAGGTTCAATACCTCCATATATTAAAGGCACCCTTATGGCAAGGTTTGCAGCATGAGCTGCGGAGGTTATACCTTCTCCAACTGGAACTAATAGCTTATCCAGTCCGTACTCTATACCTGCTTCATCCAATTCTTTAACAATGTCCCCAATAAATAAGGTCAAAATATTTCTCTTTTTTATGTCATCAATTAATTTCTTTAATTTTTCACTATCCCCTACTTTCCCAATAACTACAAAAATGGCTGGAATCTTTCCTTCTACAAGTGGGACCCCTAAATCCCTTATAATTTTATCAGGGATAAATCCAACATAAGGTTCCTTATAGGGTTCTTCTTCTGTAGCATACTTTAGAGTTTCTAAAGCCTCTGCACACATTAAGGTTAAAACCCCTGCATCAAGGGCATTTTCTAAGGTAGCTTCTTCTTTAACTTCGAGAGAATTTATAAATTCTTTCAATTCGTCAAGGTTCTTGATCTCTTTTCCAAGTAGCCCGCGTATTGTAGGTAAATTATAGTTTGTATCTTTGTAACCCACTGGTTTGTTTTCTACATCTTTCAGGCTTTCTTTTGTTAAACTTAACACCTTTTTGGCCCCTTCAATTATATTTTCAACGACCATTTTTCTCACCAAGCCAATTGACTATTATAAAGTATATTCATCATTATTAATCATTATAATTGTTAAACATTTTTAAAAAAAGATATTTATGCCTTTTTATTATATACTCTAAAAATAATATTATGATGTAATAAAATAAGAAAATTCATATGATTATTGAGATTATATTTCTTCTCTCCATTCATCACTTATTATTTTCATTAACTTATTTCTTCTTTCTTCTTTTACCATATCTAAACATTCATTGCAGATAAATCTAAGTGCGTTATCCTTACATGCTTCAACACAAGCTGGGGTGATTCTATCAGTATCCATACATAGAGTACATTTATGTGCAATTCCATCTTCAATGAATATCGCCCCAATTGGACAGGCTATCTCACACATCCCACAGCCAATGCATTTATCCTCGTTTACTATGGTAATATTTTCTTTTAAGTATATTGCGTTTACGGGGCATATTTCCATACATGGAGCATTTTCACACTGCATGCAAAACACTGGAACAGTACCTGCTTTTTTAATTCTGCTAGTGCCATGAACTTCTTTACATTTATTAATGCAGTCATCACATTTTGAGCACTTTGATGGGTCAAGTACTATTATCTTTGGATTCATTTTTTCACCAAATTAGGGATTATTGCAAAGTATTACAAGTCTTTTAACGGCTTCTATATATTCTACAGTTTCCATATTTGGAAATGAATATTTTGCATTTGGGTGATAATATCTGTCAATTGTTATAGTTACAATATCTGAGAAATGTTTTAAATGTGTTAGAGCCTGGGCGAGGTAGTAGTATGTAATTCCAGAGAATAGGGCTAAATCATAATCTTCCTTTGAAATCATCTTCATGGCATCGAGTAAATTCATATCTTTTGGAACATGGATTTTTTTTATATTGAGATTTTCTAAATGTTCTATCCCTTCCCCTTTATCTCCAACTATTAATATTGGATTTTTACTTCTTTTTATCATTTGAGCGACTATTTTTGTACTTATCAATTCAGCATGATTTAAATTAGTTCCTGCAGTTGGCTGATAAGGCGTAGTTTTTCCAAGCATTTTTTCACCCAAAAATATGTTTTAGTATTTAGTTTAATAGATTAACGTCGGCTCTTTTGGTATCTTTTCTCTTGGTTTCCATCCTTTTTCTTTTAAATACTTCATAACTTTATCCTTTATCATAAATGGAATATCTGCTTCTGTTCTGACGAATTTTTCCAGGTCTGGTGGCATGCAACCAAAGTACTTTTCATAGACATCTACGTAGTGATATATCTTCATTCCCCTACCTTTAGGACCGTCATTAGGTCTCATACATAGTTTAGGTATTAATACCATAGTTTCTTTCATGCTCTCAGCAGAAGTTATTAAATGTTCTGGAGTAGGATCTGTTTTCATTATTTCTTTTGTTCTCTTATCCATTACTTCGAAGTCTTCTCCGTCACTTAGGTACATTCTTCTGTACTTGGTTGAATGTGGTCCTACTATTACTGGAATACCCCATCTATTAACGCCGGTGGCAATTGCAGCAGCTTTCTGGGACATTGCCCCCCATGCAACACCAACCGCTCCAACTCTGTTTAATATATAATCTGCAACTTCTTCGTAGTTTCCTCTTAAAGGTACTTTGGCGAATACACTGGCTATTTTTATGGCAGCTCCTGTTATGTGGCAGTTACTTAAACAGCTTCCACAATTTACAAGACCTCCTGCTGTGAACTCACCAGGATATTTTTCATAAAGTGTTTTTCCATCTTCATCCTTCCACATTCCAATTGCCATTGCGGCACATCCTGTGGTGACAACTATGTACTTTCTTTCAAGGAACTCCTTGGCTATAAGAGCTACCTCCTCTTCCCCATTTGGATGGTTGCTACAACCTACCAATGCTACAACCCCTGGAATATCTCCGAATACAATAGGAGCTCCTACTCTTCTTATTTCAATATCTTGTACTGGACCTCTTCCAGCTCTAATTTTGAAGTTCAGATCTTTGAAGAAATAGTCTCCAACTTTTGTGGTCATAGTTACGATTGGTAGGTTTCTTTCACACTCTGATTCACATCTTCCGCAACTGTAGCATTTTTCATATAGTTCAATGAATTTGTCAAAATTCCCTTCCTTGGCATCTATCATGGCTTCTTTTATTTCAAATGAGTTCGGACATACTCTGTTACACCATTCGCACTCTGTACATTCATTTGCAAGTTTTCTAACTTCTTCCAATTCAGGAAGATATTTTTTATCTTTTCTTTCTTCTGAAACAATCTTTGCAAGTTCAACTGCTATTTTACCGACTTTGCTCTCATCCAGTATTAAACCAGCTCTATTTCTTAATATGGTGCTTATAATTTCATCGTCACTTAAGTGGGAAAGATCTTCCAATCCCAAACACATTTTTTCATTTGTTGCTATCAAAATGGATCCAGTTTTTTTGGCTTCTTCCAATATATCTGTTCTTATACACTGTTCGTCCACCACAATTACATCTGCGATTCCACTTCTGACGAACATCAACTGCCTTGATAAAGGTCCAATAACTTTGGCCCTGTCATTATATCTACTTACATCTATGGCAGTACAGCATATACCACAGACTTCTATATCATCTTCTAAGTTTTTCTTTTCTATGTAATCCATAATCTCTGCGCCAGGAACGACGTTATGACCTATGCACAGAATTACTGGTTTATTCTTATCGACTGTTTTAAGTCCTAAATCGATTAATGGTGCATTTTCATCCCCACAAGGCATTTTAAGACCTACTATTTGAGCAATGTCCCCAACTTCCCTTGCTAAATCGTCGATCATACCTGCATGCATGGCCTTACTTTCAAAGTCTAAACTGCTACCTTCCTGGCCGGTGTGAGCTGCTGAAAGTAAGTGTGTGATTTGTTCCTCACAGTAGTCTAAAACCTTTTCTAAATCTCCAAGTGTTTTTGGCTTAATGCCCATTATCGTCCTTGTTATTGGTGCTTCTACATCTATATTGTTCCCCATATCTATAGGGTAATCCTTCCCTAATTTTTCAATCAACGTGTGTATTAGATGCCTACTGTGTCCAGCATGACATGCCGTACCTATACAGCACGCTATCAATACTATCCTAGCTTGCTGAGATGAAATATTCAACCCACAGGCTCCTTTTTTACCCCTGCTTAAATCACACTTTCCAAAGGTACATAGACAGCACATATCACAGATTGGCATGTAAAAAGGAGGATACCTCTTTAACAGTTTGAAATCCCACTTCCTAAGGGTCGGTATTTTTGGCTTTGGGGTAGGTCCCATAGGTTCAAAATCCTCCTCTGCCACTGGAGCTTCCGAAAATTTTATATTTCCTTTTATTTTCAAGTTTTTTGATTTAATATTTGATGATAATATATGATTTATATCACATTCTATATTCATTATCCCACCATTCGACAATTGTCAAATTTATCATTATTAATCATGATAGTTCTGAAAAAAATACTGTATAATTAGTATATATATACTTTTTTATGAAATTATTGAAGTGGAGTATTAATAAAAAATACTGATAAAAAGGAGTTTTAATTGTTTAAATTCTGACGGGAATATTCCTTTCTCTTAAATAATTTTTTATATCTTCAACGGTGTATTCCCGGTAGTGTAAAATACTGGCCATCAAAGCTGCATCCGCTTTTCCATATTTAAATGTGTCATAGACATGTTCTGCACAGCCGCAACCGCCACTTGCAATAACTGGGAGTTTGGTATTTTCTGATACGGCTTTTGTTAAATGGTTATCGTAACCATCTTTGGTACCATCTGCATCCATACTTGTTAATAATATTTCTCCAGCCCCTAACTCCTCAGCCTCCTTGGCCCATTCAATCACGTCAATCCCTGTTCCTTCTCTACCTCCGTAGATGTAAACTTCAAACCAACAGTATTTGTTATCATCGACTTTAATAACGTATTTATCTTCCAACTTCTTAGAGCTCAGTTCATCTTCAGTTACATAGTTTCTTTTTGCATCAATGGCCACAACCACACACTGAGCTCCGAATATATCTGCAGCTTCTTTTATGAGATTTGGGTTTTTAACTGCAGCAGTGTTTATTGATATTTTGTCAGCACCGGCTCTTAGTATTCTTCTAAAATCTTCAACTGATTTTATGCCTCCACCAACGGTTAGTGGGATAAAAACCTGTTCCGCAGTTCTCTCAACCAAATCAATTAGTATGTCTCTTTTTTCATAGGATGCAGTGATATCTAGGAATACTAATTCATCGGCCCCTTGTTCGTTGTATATCTTGGACAGTTCTACCGGATCCCCAGCATCTTTCAACTGTAAGAAGTTAGTACCTTTAACTACTCTACCTTCTTTAATGTCGAGACATGGGATAATTCTCTTAGTAAGCATTTATTTCACCAAATGGAATTTTATACATATGTTATTCTTCTTCATCTACCTTTTTTAGACCTATTTCTTTTAATTCTTTTGCTAATTTTAGAGCTCTCAATGCGGCTAAGTCTTTCTGTATATATACTTCTGCCAGATCTTCTGCTAAGTAACTTAATTCCCTACTAAACTTTGATTTCTTCTCAATAATTGGGACAGCTTCTACCCATTGAAGTTCAACTTTTTCATCGTATGGTAATACTGCCATAACATCTTCCAATACTTCTTCAAAATTTGTAATATCTCGGTATTTATTTACAATAACACCAACAACGTCTATATCAAGTGCATAGAGTAACTCTATGGTTTTAAGAGTATTTGCAATTCCAGGAATACTGTCCTCTGCTACAACTATCATCTTACTTACAACTTTTTCTTCCAAGTTTAAAGACGAGAATAATAAGTTACCTTCTGTGATATTGGGTGGTAAATCTAGTATTACTATATCGTAGTTTTCGTTTAGCGTCTCTATTAATTCTAAAAGCCTCTTCTGATCGATATCTGTATTAAATGCATTGGGTGTTGAATCGCTTACTATGACTGCCAAATCCCTATAATGGTTAATACTGTCGTTTAACCCACTATTTCCAGATAAATAAGAATTTAGTGTGTGTTGGGCATTTTCAAGACCAAATAATATCGCTCCAGAACCTGCGTATATATCGCAATCTACATAAATTGTTTTTGCCTTATCACTGAGGTAATATGCGATATTTCCTGCAATAGTGGTTTTTCCAGTACCGCCCTGTAGGTTATAGAATCCCAATCTCATAAGTATCACTACTCAAAATGTGTTTTATTAATTTAAAACTAATTCCCTAGGGGGATTTGCAATAACAATTTTGTTTATTTCTTTATTATAGTTCTCCAAAGAACTATTTGGACATGTTGACACTTTTCCAAGATTAATCATGTCTTTTTTATAGATAGTTACTTTTACACCATCCTTTGATTTTAAATAGACGCTATTATTCAATATTTTAATACTGTTTTTCTTGTATTTTTTTATCCAATTGGCATAATCATTGAATGAGCATATCCATGTGTAGTTGTCCTTCAGACCATAAATTTTATTGATATCGTATTCAATGACATCTGCAACATAAACTCCATACTCTTCATCCTTTGGAGGTAGGTAGTATTCTTTAATGAAATGTACGCCATTTATTTCATTGTTGTTTATTCCGGGAATGTTTATAACCATAACACCGTTTTCTTCGGTTATACTACTGTAATAAGGGACTACGATATAATCTAGATCTTCAATGTTTAATTTCCATTGAATATTTTCGCTGTCCCTTTTAAAGACTGCATCAAGTAAATCTTCATCATTTGTAAATAAAATTATTCCATTAACTCCCTGACTTATGGCATAGCCATAATTTTTAACAAACCAGTAGTTAAAGTATCTATATTTGTCATTTAAATCTGATTCATTCCTTAATGGGACTCTTTTTCCTTGAAAACTCCAGTAGTCCCCTGAGATTTTCTCGTCATCCTTCCAGTAGTCCTCCCCATCGTAATGGTAGTAGTTGTTTTCAGATTTTGGGCCTTTTTCCCAGTACCCTACTTCTTCAGTACCTTTATATGAGATGGTTTCTGGATAGTATCCTCCGATTGGGTCATTTTTGAAAGTTTCAGGGGCTTTATCAACATAAATTAGTGGGTAATAACTCATAGCCAGAATATCAAAATCTTTTGTTAGTTCATTTAGATTTGAGGGTTCATAGTGCAGGTGGGAGTAATATCCTAAATAACGCTTCTTGAACCAGTAATCGTTTAATAAGGTTTTGATTTCATCATTTGTAGGTCTATTTTCTTTTATTATATTGATATTTTCAGAACCTGTTGTTATGTATGTTGTATTGATGTTTAATAATTTCGAGATTATTTTAATTTTATTTATCTTTTTATTGATAATTTCTTCATCACGTACATCTACCGTTATTTTTCTTCCAGCGACTGAAATCGCACTATCTCCTTGAGGATCGGGAATTGCATTTTGTACAGCAACCCCGCTGATAACAACCTGTTTGTAAAATGGTGGAACTTTGTTTATGTATGCAAAAGTGCCTCCATTTTCTGCAACGTACTGGCCTACGAAATCCAGAATTTTTTTATTCTCAAGACTTGCTGGATAGGGTACAAACAGTTTTTTGTTTTTAATTTCGTAAATACTATTCTTTTCATCAAGTAATAAATTTTTTACTTCAAACACATCCTTATTTTCATTAACTTCCTTGGGTGGGTTAAAGATTAATGCTCCCCCATTTTCGCTTCTATACACATATTTTTTTGGATATACTACAAAAAATCCATTTGTACTGATGAAGGTATAGTTTCCATAGTCCGGAATAACCCCTATGGGTTCTTTATCCTGGGTAATATTTAGGTGACGAAGAATTTCCTTGCTTCGATCGTTTAATTTAAAATTATCATCTATGTAGAATATCACAATATTTGGCTTGTTTAGGTAATAATCTACCTCCTTTGAATTATCCATATTTGAAAGTGGAACAAATTCAACAGGTATCGTAGATGCCCACTTATATGGAACACCATTAACTACTCCAACCAATGTAAAAAGTATAATAACTGAGCTTACTATTTTCAACCCCATAAAATCACCTTAGCATGATTACATACACATCTGTGGCTAATTGGTATATCTCATTTTCGATGAATCGCTAATATGAACCTACATAAACATATACACAAAAATTATTTTAAATAAAATTTAGAAAGTTTTAGACATAGAGGGAAGATTATGGAAAAAATGGAGTATTATTTATTAGTAATAATATTTATTATAACTGGTATTGGTTGCCAAGATGTCCTGGCTAAGGATAATGTTGAAATTTATAAAATTTGGGCTTTCAATGAAAATCCTACCAGCGGTGCCCTCTATATTGATCCCAGTTCTCCGTCTATCTATATTGGACTTGTAAATCATGATTCTTACCAGCATAATGTTAAAATTAAGGCAGAGTACGAAGATGAGACTTGGGAGTCTCCAATAATACCGCTTTCTCCCAATTCACATAAGGAAAATATAGTTGAAATAAAATTGAAATTTAAAGAAGTGGGCCCCCATAATGTGGATATTTCACTCATAGAGGATGGGGAGACCATAAATTCTAAAACAATTACTGTAAATGTGGTTAACCCCATAGACGTGAAAAGTATAACTTGTGAGGATTCCTACATAGATAACAATAATCCAAATGTTGAAGTATGTAATTCACAATGGTTTAGGGTCACTTTAGAGAGCAATCCATATTCTCAAACAGACTATGAGGTCAAGACATGGATTGCAGTAGTATCTAAAAATTACAATAAAGATGCCAGTGAAAATGAAAATGACGATGGAGTTCTTTATTACGGTGAAAATGACAGTAAAACCATATACCTGCCATTACATGGAGAAGCTGAAGTTTCATTTAAGATTCCCCCTATAGTTTATGACGATGATAGTGTAAAAATTCAAGTCCACACCCTGGTAATGGGTCTTCATGATTATACCGATGGTGAGGAAAAAACTGAAAGAAAAATAGATAACGATGGGAAGATATACTACGATTACAAGAAAAGTGATAAGGAGTTTCTTTTTCCAGTATCTTTAATGGATTACACGGTTGTCAATGAAATAAATGAAAATAATTCTTACATAGTAAGAGAATTCTACGATAGTTCAGGAATTGAAGATGATGAGATTGAAAAAGTCCTTAAAAGTAGGGCAATATCACAATATAAAAATAAAAAGCTTTTACCAAGAGTTTATTTAACAAATGACTCTTATTTGGTAGTTCTTAAATTAAAACTGAAAAATAGATTTGATCAGGATGTTAATGCAAATATTTTAATTAAGGACCCAACAGGAAGTCAGCGTCTTATAAAAGTAAAATTAGATAGATTTGAGGTTAAAGAGATTTACACTCCAAGTTATATTGGATATTCCGGTCCTAAAGATATTGGATTTGTAGTTTATACTGATGACAAAATATTTACCTATAACAAAACTGAAAGTATAGATGTAACTCCTGAAGAAATCCCTCCAGTCATTATATCCGAAATAAAGTATCCAAATGATGATTCCATAACATTATTGACTAACAATTCCGGTAATGTTCTAGTTGGAAAGAACTATACTATGGAAGTAACTCTAAAAAATAATTATAATAAAACACTTTCTGGATATATCCTAGTTGAAGATGACTTCAAGGAAGAGGTTGCAGAATATCCTACTGAGATATACTTTGAAGTAAGGGCACATGGAAAGGAAACGTACTCAATACCTATGAAGTTTAATAGGGAAGTTAATGGAGACATAAAAATAACTGTGAAAACCGATTATGCATTAGCCGATAGTATAAGAACCGTTCATTTCAATGCGTATAGTATATTAAATATTAAGAAAGTATATTATAATAATACACTAAAGCCTAAAATAGCCACTGTTAATAAAGATTCCCATTTATTTGTTGATTATCCTGTTGCAGGTTTTAACAATACCTGCGTAGTTGTGTTGGAAAATCCTTTAAATAAGAAAGTTAGATATAAAACCTGGATAGAGGTGGTAGATCATAATGGAAGTTTAAGGGCAAAGAGCTCGGAGAAAATAGTGGAAGTACCACCAAGGAGTATTAATGATGGAATAACTACAGTTGATTTTAAAATTGAATTTAAAGAAGGATTTGAAGGATACACTGTGTTTTTTGCTGTTCCAATTGTTGATGAGTTTAAAGATATCGAGATAATATACACTGAAGGTACCGGAACGATTTCAAAGGAAATCAGTGACTACTATAAGATTGGGAGATACTCTGCAATTGATCTACTAAGTAAAGTGCCAACAAGTATCAATAAAGTCACTAAAGTCATAGCACCACTCAATATAGATAATCTATCCTACGATGAGAATCAAATTCATGCACATATATCTTCAGAACTGGCCAGTAACTATCCTGTTAACATATCCTATGAGTACTGGGTAGAGATGGAAAAAAATGGTTCTACGGTTTATAGAAGTAAATACTACAGGGGAACATTACACTCTTTAGAGACTAACTTAGTTAATATCCCAGTGAATGACTTAGATAATGGTAATTATACTGCCAATCTTTATACAAAAATACCAGATTTCGTATATGATAATGGAAAATATCACCCAATGATTTTAAAGAAAAGCATAAATTTGACCCTCGAAAAGAAGGAAAGCCACATGGAAACAGAAAACAACAAAAATACTGAGTTTAACGCAGAGGAACAAAATCCAGATATTAATAAATTAGCTGAGAACAGTACTGAAAATAGTCAGTCAAGTAAACAACCGGAAGAGAGCAGGGAACAGGGTTTTTTAGGGAACGTATTTTCTTCAGTGGTTAACAGTATTAAGGGCCTAATATCTATGATAACCAATACTGCATTGAATAATAATTAAATGTATAACAAGTTCATTGGGGAGGGTACCATGAATACAGATGACATGATTTTTATTAACCCCACCATAATAAGATCTTTAAATAAAAGTAAATTGCGAAAGAAGATAATGTATTTCCTTTACCGGATTTACCCTAACGGGATATATCTCTCAGAACTTTCAAGAAGGGTAAATTCGGACCCCAGCAATGTTTTAGGATGTTTAAAAGGAATGGGAAATCGTTACAATGGAAATTCTTCATTAGTTGAGCTGGGTTTAGTAGAATGCGTAAGTAAAGAGGGAATGAAAATATACATAATGACGGAGTATGGCAAGAACGTCATTGAATACTTGAAAGATTACGATTCTATTAACAAGTGGTGAAAGCATGGACAATAGCGCATACAATCATGAAGTCAGGGTAGGGGAATTGGATAACAATAGAACAAACTCGCTAAGTGAGGGTATGACAGATAAAATTTATGAGAACATTGCTGGTTACAAAACTAAAAGTATGAAAAATAATCTTAAAGCTATGGATACTACCATAGAGTATTTAAATGATTACTTGTTATGCACCTTCTTCAAACAGGGATTAAACTTTGGGATTTTTGAGACCATTAAATATAATCCTAAATTGGATAATGTAACCGATTTTTTAAGTTACCCAAATAAAGATTTTCTCATAGATTATATAAAAACTGCAGTAAAGCTCGGGATTATTAAATGTGAAGATAAGGTTCTAGAGTTAAATAGCGAGTTTCAAATAACTCTTAAGCATCCTTTGTATGACTACTTTATGGAAGATTATATATTAAGGTATGATTTCATGGCAAATTTGGCTAGATATGCTCTTATAAGCTATGATCACCCTGATATATTACTCAATTTTAAAAAGGATGCTGATATTTGGGACATGATATCAAATACTTCATACTCAAATGCATGTAGGGAGATAATAGCTGAGTACCTCGATATAGATATTAACGATAGTATTTTAGATGTTGGATGTGGTTCAAGATCTCCGGAATTTTATGCTTCTAGATTGGGGCCAAATGGGAAATACACCGGAGTTGACTTCTCAAAAAAACTGCTTAAAATCGCAGAAAATAGGGTTAAAAGACAGGGTATGGACTGGGCAACATTGAAACCAATAGATTTCCGTGATGCAATAATTAAAAACAAGTACGATTATGTAATTTGTACATATACACTAAAATACGCTCCCTCTATAAAGACATTTTTAAAGAAAATGATGGATGCTACAAGAACTGGGGGAAAAGTAGTTATTGCAGAGGAGTTTTTTAAAGATACAACTAACGTTAGTGTTGATTTATTTGAATTCTACAACAGGTTGAATAAATTTTTCGGAGGATATGTATCTAAAGAAGACATAATCAATACCTTGGATCATATGGGATATGATTTTGAATACAAAACATTGAGCAATGGAATTTTTGTAATAGAAAAGCTATAAGTTAATATATATCATAGCCGCATATATTATAATTAAATATTTACATGCTATTTTTTTAAATTTATGGGTGATTCAATGAATGTTGTAGTATATGGGGCAGGGAATCAAAACCTCTATGTTAATGAATTGAAATTACCTGAAAAATATGGGGGAGCTCCACCATATGGCGGAAGTAGAATGGCAATGGAGTTTGCAGAGGCAGGACATAATACTATTTTGGCAGAACCCAATAGAGATATGCTGACAGAGGATATGTGGAAGGCTGTTGAGGATGCAGGGGTTAAAGTAGTTTCAGATGATATTGAAGCTGCGAAGAATTCAGAAGTTGCAATATTTTTTACACCATTTGGAAAGAAAACAGTTGAGATAGCAAAGAATATTCTTCCTCATTTGCCTGAAAATGCAATAATTGCGAATACTTGTACTGCATCTCCTGTAGTACTATATGCCATGTTGGAAGTGGAATTAAGAACAAAGAGAAAAGATGTAGGGATATCATCAATGCATCCTGCTGCAGTTCCTGGAACTCCTCAGCATGAGCACTATGTTATAGGTGGAGCTTCTACAGATGGTACCAACTATGCCACAGAGGAACAGATAAAAAAGTGCATTGACTTGGTAGAAAGTGTTGGTAAAAAAGCCTATGTTGTGCCAGCAGATGTTTCATCAACTGTTTCAGATATGGGATCTCTTTTAACCGCTGTTGCTTTAGCAGGAATTTTAGACTACTACTCGGTAGGTAAAAAGATTATAAAAGCTCCTGAAAAAATGATTGAACAACAGATACTAATGACGCTTCAAACTATGGCTTCTCTTGTAGAAACCTCCGGGGTTACTGGACTTTTAAAGGCATTAAATCCAGAGTTATTGGCAAAATCAGCTTCATCAATGCGTCTATTAGATCAGCAAAAAGAGTTGGATGCCGCACTCGATATCCTTAAGAATTTAGACGATGAATTGAAAAAATCATCAGAAGAAACGGAAATAAAACCAACGACTCTTGTAGCTGCACAATCTTTAGTAAAGGAAATCGAAACTTTAATAGGAGGAGCTGCGGCTAAGGGTGCTATCAAGAGAAGTATGAGAAAACTCTTCAGTGATTAAAACGGGGTATTATGATAAAAGACAGGGAAAAAGAGGAAATAAAGATTGTAGTTATGGGTTCCCAAGATGTTGGAAAAACTACATTAATGGAAAATTTACTGGACAATGTAAGTAAGGTTGAACATAATGGGACCACAGTAGCCATAGATTATGGTAAGACAATATTGAATGGGAAAAAGGTCCATTTTTTTGGAACTCCAGGACAGGAAAAATTTGAATTCATGAGGGAAATCGCATTAACTGGTGCAGATTTTGTTATAGTGGTTTTGGATGGAAGTGTTGGATTAAGAAATGTTGATAAGAAGATTATAGATGTGCTAAATACTAAAAAAATACCGTACATAGTATTTATAAATAAAATGGACCTTTGTGAAGATTGCGAAAAAATAAAACAATTAAAAGATTATATAAGGGAGCTCAATGAAGAAAATGGTCAGAACTGCAAGGATATTTTTGAAGGTTCGATACTAAATGGAAACGGTACTTCTGAGCTCATGGACTTCTTGAAAAACAAATTGTTTAAATAAGATTGGTGAAAAATTTGTTATGGTGGAATGTATGATAGATAGAATGCTTGTAGATTTGAATAAAACCGAAGGTATAAAAGGTTCAATGGTTGTAGGTAAAGATGGTTTAGTTATAGCATCTCAGGTTCCTTCAAGTATTGATACTGAATTAATAGGTGCTATGGCTTCAGCTGCATTTGGTTCAGCTGAAAGGACTGCTACAGAGATAGGTCAGGGGAAATTAGAACAGATGATGATTGAGGGCGAATTTGGGAAAACATTGATGACCGATGCAGGTGAAGGAATTTTGGTAGTTTTAACTGATTCAAAGGTAAATCTTGGTTTGATTAGAATAGCTATGAAAAGAGCAACTGAAAAAATTAAGAGTGCATTATAATAATATTTCATATTATTTTTTTAAATTTATGGTATTTTATCGGGTTGCCACTTTAATGTAATATTTAAATATCTTTTATACCGTGGTATCTTATCACTGTTCCCACGTCACTGAATATATTACTATTTTTTTAAGAAATCTAAAATTTTCAATATTTCTTCATCGTCTAGGTTTTGAACATCCATTTTCTTTATCTCAACAACGACACCTTTTCTAAGAATTCTTTCGTATTTTGGACATTTTGTTAGTAGGGATTTTCCATTGTCCAATTTTACATTTTTTTCAAAATTTTTTAAAACTTCATTCGGGTTTTCATATTCTAAGAATACCGAAACTCCTTCTTTTCCCTCAAAATAAGCATTTTCCATTTCTTCTTTTATTATATCCGATAGATAAACACATTTTTTATATGTTTTTCTGGCCCTAAGCGTTTCTTCCTTCATCGAACCAAATATATTGAATGTTTTGTAGGTTTTTAAAAAGCTTTTTAGTTCTTCCAATTTTCCGAGCTCTTTTAAGTGATCCTTTATTTTTTTATCTATTCCAATAAAACCTCCATATTCACAGTTTATTATTTTTGGAGCTCCTGTTGAACAGACTATAATATCCCCATATCCACAATCTCCACCAACTTTTCCAGAGGCATCTTCAACAAAAAGAATTTCATTTTCTTCACATACCTTTTTAATTTCCTTCAGCGGTTGTGGGGTCAAATACCCTGCAAGAGAGGTTAGGAACAACCCTTTGGCTTGATATTTTTTAATACATTCGTCTAAAGTAGATGGATCAATTATCCCAAGTTCTGTCTTAATCTTTATTGGGTTTAGATTGAACATCTTTGAATATGTTATAAAACCCTTCCAACCTCCCATATCGGGAACTAAAACGTTAGACTCTCCATATATGTCCTTTATAATCTTTGAAGACACACAAATGGCTGCATTTCCAGAAGGAAGTATATTTATATTTGATATGCCTATGTCTTTTTTGTTTCTTAATAGATCATTTATTATGTTTTTCAATTCCTGTTCGTCGCCTTTAACTCTTAACTGAGCTTCAATACATGGTTTTCTATGAGGAATTATCATCAAATCACCAAAATATGGTTATACGTACACAGCATGTTAAAGTGCCATTATTATGCAAATGAATTCATTTCAAACACGTTAATTAATTCTTATCCGTTTTGGAATAAATTCAATAATAATATGCAGTTATTAGAATGATTTATATATTAGTTTTTCTAATAATATGAGTGAATGTTTCAAATGGCTTTATAATTATTTGCTAATATTATTATTTGGTGATACTGTGGATCCTAAAATAAGTTATTTTCAAACATTTGTCATCGCTGCAAAAACAAAAAGCTTTTCAAAAGCTGCAAAAAAACTAGGGGTGACTCAAGGGACTGTAAGTAATCATATATCTGTATTGGAAAAGTTTTTTGATGCTCAGCTATTTTTAAGGACTCCTGAAGGTGTAGATTTAACCCTGGAAGGCGAAACACTATACAAAAATGCTGAAAAGATACTTGATTATTTGAACAGTGCTAAACAACAAATGAGAATACTTCACGAACATCCTGAAGGTGTGATACGAATTGCAGCAAGTACTACACCAGGAGAACATCTTTTACCGAGTATTATTAGAGAGTACAATAAGGAATTCAAAGATGTTGAATTTGAAATTCAAATTACGGATTCAGAAAAATGTTTCAAATTACTTGAAGATAAAATGGTCGATATAATTGCAGTGGGTAATATTTACGATGATAACTATGATAGTGCAGTCATAGGCAAGGATAGGCTTGTATTGATAGTGCCTCCAAATCATCATCTTGCTGAAAAAGAAGTGGCAAAACTCTCAGATGTATTAAAAGAGGATTATATCGACAGAGAGAAAGGTTCTGGTACAAGAGAGATATTGATGAAGGCGCTGACTGATAGAGGGTATTCAATGATGGATCTGCATGTTGTAATGAGTTTAGGGAGTAACTCTTCGATTATAACTGCGGTTTCGGAAGGATACGGCGTTAGCATACTTTCCGAAATACCTGCAAAGAAAGCTGCTGAAGCAGGACTTGTAAAGATTATACCTATTGTGGATCTGGATTTAACAAGATATTTATACCTAGTTAAAGGAAAAAGACCTGGAAATCCAAGTGCTGTTAAATCATTTTGGGATTTTGTTACTAGGTAAATTTATTAAATTTTCATTTATTAAATTTTCATATGTACAAATATTATATACTGCTGAGCTCATATCATAGGATAGCGGTATAAATTGATATTAAATTCATCCTGGTGAAAACCAATGTTTAGAGCAGTATGCAATGCAAAGGATTTTAAAAAGATCGTTGATGCTATGAGTAACCTTGTTGATGAGATATGTTTTGAGGTTGATGAAAACGGAATTAAGGCAAGTGCAATGGATCCTTCTCATGTTGCTTTAGTTAGTGTAAATTTACCTAAAGAAGCATTTGATGAATATGTTGCAGATATTCATGATATCGGTATAGATTTAGAGGCACTTAAAAAGTTCATGAGTAGGGGGAAGAGTAACGAAAAAATGATTTTAGAGTTAGATGAGGAGAAAAACAAGTTAAATATTACTTTTAAAAACGAAGCTACTAGAAAATTCTCAATAGCGTTGTATGATGTTTCATCAACTAATTTGAAAGTTCCAGAGATCGAGTACCCTAACGAAATCTTAATTAAGGCGGGAGGGTTTGTAGAGGCACTGAAAGATGCTGAGCTCGTTAATGATCACGTAACTTTAAAAGTAGATAATGACGTATTTACAGTTTATTCAAAAGGAGACTTAAATCAAAGTGAAACAGTTTTTGAAAACGGAAGTGAGACTATTTTAGATCTTAAAATAGATTCTCCTTCAAGAAGTACTTTCAATCTGGCTTATTTAAAAGATATAACAAAATCAACATCTGCCGATGATGTTTTAAAAATATATCTTGGTTCAGATATGCCAGTTAAAATAGAGTATGAAATTGCAAATGCAAATCTTCTGTTTCTCTTGGCTCCAAGAATAGAATCCTAATTTTCGAAGAAAGTCGTGAAATTCGTGAAATCCTTTAGGATTTTACCTAATTCTTTTTTGCCAATAATATATGTTAAGTGAAACTATGTACAAAAAGATAGTTGATATATTTTTTAATGAAATAAAAAATGATGGATTGTTAAAGTTATCTAAAGATTTCTATGATAATGTCCGTGAGTATATAAATCAAATACAGGATGAAACCGAACTTAAAAGAGTTAAGTACTATTTAAGGGAGCTGAGAAAATTAAGACTTTACAAGGCATTTTACCAGAAGGACAGGGAAAATCTTCTTGAAGAAGAACTAAATATTCTAAAACTGGTGGAAAATATTGATCGTGTTTTTGATGTAGGAAATGCGGGAATAACTGGAGATCCATCTTATAACGTCCAAAATGACGAAATTCAAACTGATCATAGTTATGAGCTTGAGAATACAGCATCTTGCCAAAAACCAAAACCTATAAATACTCAAAGTGATATTGATATTGTAAGAGTTATTACTAAGTTCCCTGGCTTTACAGATGGGAAATTTAACTACGTTTTAAATAAGAACGATATTATTTCTTTAAACAAGAAAATTTCAAAGATTTTAGAGAAACACAGGGTAGTTAAAAAGGTGAATGTTCATGAAAATGAAAAAGAAAATAAAAAGGTACTGTCCTTACTGTAAAAAACATACACTCCATAATGTGGAAAGAGCAAAGAAGAGAAAAGCTAGTGAGTTAACATGGGGTCAGAGACAGTTCAGAAGAGTTACTGCAGGTTACGGAGGTTATCCAAGGCCGTTACCAAGTGGAGCTAAACCTGTTAAGAAGTTAGACTTAAGATACAAGTGTACAGAGTGCGGAAAAATGCACACAAGAAGAAACGGCGGGTTTAGAGTAAGAATGTTTGAATTAGTAGAATAAATTTTTAAAATTTCATCCATGAGGTGAATCATATGGAACTAATACCAAAACCAAAAAGTAGATTTTTAAAAGTTCAATGTACTGACTGTAATAGCGAACAGGTAGTTTTTGGATGCCCTTCAACTGTAGTAAAGTGTACAACCTGTGGAAAAACACTGGCTGAACCAAAAGCTTCAAAAGGATCAATAAAAGCGAAAATTTTAGAAGTTTTAGAATAAATCTTTTTTGTAATTCCTGTCAATCTTAGATTCGGCGGGCCAGACGAGACCCTTGGTCCCGTCTGAGTTATTTTGATTTACTGTTTTTACATCTCTATATCCTGTTCTTTTTTGGGTTTGGTTGTATGTTTTACATCTAAAACTCTAAATAGTTATATACTATACGACCTAATTATTATGGTATGCAATTTAATTTTATGCGGCTATATGTGAGTAGTAAATAATATAAAAAAATAATAAAACAAATGGTGAAATCATGAGGAAGGAGTATCCTGAAGAAGGAGATATTGTTATTGGAAATGTTATTGAGGTTAAATCGTTTGGTGCTTTTGTGGAGCTCTTAGAATATCCTGGAAAGGAGGGAATGGTTCATATTTCTGAAGTTTCATCAGGTTGGATTAAGAATATCAGAGACCATATAAAGAAAGGACAGAGAGTTGTTGCCAAAGTAACGAGGGTTAATCCACAAAAGGGCCAGATAGATTTATCATTGAAAAGAGTCACTGACCAGCAAAGAAGGGTAAAAGTCCAAGATTGGAAAAGGTTCCAAAGGGCAGAAAAATTACTAGGATTCGTAGCTGAAAAAATTGGAAAAACTTTAGATGATGCTAGGAGAGAAGTGGCATATCCATTGGAAGAAGAATTTGGAGAGCTCTATGATGGATTAGAAGGATTGATCATTGAAGGAAAAGAACTTTTAGAAGAATTAAACATCCCTGAAGAATGGAGGGATGTATTGTACGAAGTTGCAAAAGAAAACATAGAATTGACTAACGTCAAGGTTGATGGGATTCTTACATTAACCACTACCGAGCCAAACGGTATAAAGGTAATTAAAAACACTCTAAAAAAGGCATTAAAAGAAAATCCTTATGAAGATGTTAAAGTTAGCATCTCGTACATCGGAGCTCCAAAGTATAGGGTTGAAGTTATAGCTCCAGACTACAAAAGCGGTGAAGACGTTTTAAAAAGAGTAGCAGAAAGTGCTATAGAAGACATTAAGAAATACGAAGGCGGAGAAGGTAATTTTGTTAGACAGGACAGCGAGTAAAGGGAGATACTGTGCGTATGAGAAAATGTTCAAAATGTGGAAAATACACATTAAAGGAGCTCTGTTGCGGTGAAAATACCGTTACAGTTAAACCTCCCAGATTTTCTCCTGAGGATAGATATGGACGTTACAGGAGAATTCTAAAGAGATCGTTGAAAAAATAAGATAAAATATATATAGACTAATAAATTATCTGTTACGATATTATGGTTAGATTGAGATACGATTCTGGAAATATTTTAAATGAAAAAGTCCATGAAATTGGGATAATTGCCCTTGGATCATTTTTAGAAAATCATGGATCAGCACTACCTATAGATACCGATGCAAAGATTGCATCATATATTTGTTTAAATGTTTCAATTTTAACTGGAGCTAAATTTTTAGGAGTAGTTCTCCCTTCAACAGAATACGACTATGTTAAACATGGGATTCACAACACAAAGGAAGATGTTGTAGAATATATTAAATTTTTGATTGAACAGGGGAAGAAGTTGGGGATAAAAAAGATACTAATTGTTAACTGCCATGGTGGAAATACAATTATTTCGGATTTATTGGAGAACTTAAAAAAAGAATTGGATGTTGACATACAAATGAAGAACGTATGCCTTACCCATGCGGCAACAGATGAGGTTTCTTTAGGTTATGCTGTTGGAATTGTAGATGAGAATAGGATGAAAGATCATGATTTTAAAAAATATCCTGAAATAGGAATGGTAGGCTTAAAAGAAGCTAGATTGAAAAATAAAGCAATCAATAAAGAAGCAGAAATTGTCGAAAAAGAAGGAGTTAAACTTGATAAAGAACATGGAAAGAAGTTGCTCAATACGCTAATTTATGACTGTATAGAAATAATCAAAAACTTAACCAATGATTTTAAAAATTAAATATTAGGCAGGTGAAATAATATGTGGGAAAATGCTCCATCACATGTTTGTAGAGGGGGTGATTTAAGAGGTTTGGCCTTTTGCTGCCCTCCTGTAAAGAGTTGCCCAATACACCAAGCACTTAATGCACTCAAAATGACACCTGAAGAATTTGTGAAAATAAAGGATGAATTTGCTAAGAAGACCAATCTTGGAAAAGGGGGACAAACCTGTTTTGGTAGTTTAGTTTGGTGCTGTAAAATAACAAAACCATGTCCATTTAGGGACAGTGAGATGATGAGGGCAGGAATTAGTGAAGACGAATACATGGAATTAAAGAAACAGCTTGCAGAAGAAATAATAAAAAAATCAAAGCTTTTTGAAGAGGCAGTCAGTACTTTTGAAAGTAAAGGTATATCAAAAGAAGTTGCAGAAAAAGCCATACTTGAAACTGGGGATTTAAGAAAAGCTTACGAAATTATTAGAAAACAACTCTAAAACAAATTTTATCAATTATTCTATAGTTCTATATCTTTTACTCTACCTTGTTTAAATTCTTTTAATAACTTGAACTCTTCTTCATCGAGCTCGTAAATTTTGAATTTAACATCAGATAGTATGCAGAAATTTTTTATCATCCTAAATGCCTTATCCCCATCATATTGGTCATCAAAACTTTCAGATTCAGTTTTTAAAAATGCTAAAATAGGTTTTCTATCTTTTGAAACTACTAAAGCGTTTTTTTCAGGTATTTCAATTAAAGAAGGTCTTTCAGTCATAACGTTTAGTAAGGAATCGTTTTCAACAGTTTTAAATTCTTTTTCTCTTATTTTTTTGAGTATGTTTTCAAATGAAACATGGGATTTTAGTAACGAACCAGGATATTCTTTTGATATGTCGTTTAGTTTTTTACTTGAAATTTTTTCAATAAATGCGACAACGTCACTAACTGCAAAGGCTGTTTTAATTTTACTAAGTGCCCTTTTACCTTCCAATATTTTCTCTTTAGACTTATAAACTGCAAGAATTTCTTCATTATTCCTGAAAATCAGTATCCCTTCATCGCCTTTGTATTTCTTGAATCTAAATACTACTTTACAGATATTGCTGTCAATATGGTTGTAAAGATCGATATACTGGTTTATTACAACTCCCTTTTCCAGTTTCTTGTCGATTCTATTTGGTAGGTTTTTGGAGATATCTCTAATACTACTTTTTTGATTGAATTTATCCAAAATTTCATTTATTTCGTCAGAAGAGCAAGCATATACCTCAATTAGAAAAATCTCAGGTAGTTTATTAAAAATTTCCCTTAAATCTGTGTTTTTGTCATTATATCTCGAGAAAACAAGTTTGGAGTCCCTATAGTAGAGGCTAGAATTATCTATTTTTATTATCCCATTAAAATCATGCAAAACAGACATTATTTTTTTTAATTTCGATAAATCTCCCTTTCTAGAGTATATCTTTTCCATAACTATCTTTAGGAACAGTTTATTAAAAATAACGGCGCAGGGGGGGAATCGAACCCCGAGTTCCGACGGAACTCGACGGATCTGAAGTCCGCCCTGAGCTACCAAGCCCAGCACCCCGCGCCACAGTGACGGTTTTATGACATAACCACACATCGAGCTCGGCATTAGTCATTCTTCATAAAGTTTTTAGGTTATAAAAGACTTTATGATCAAACTTTTCATGACCGTGTAATTTGTCCTAGTCTAAAAAGTCTGTGTAATACAATATTTAAAACACATATAAAAACTTTTTTGATAAAAATGTTGGTTATTATCAATTTTTTAATATTAATATCCTCTATGCTGACATATATGATGTAGTATTAATATTAATAGAAACATCGTTTAGTTTAGGGCTATTATGTTTTATATGATTCAAAAAATATATATACATCTTTTAAAAAGATATTAATTAATTTAATTTGTAATGATTTATAATGATAAATCTGGTGATTTCATGGATTTAAGTGCATTACTGAAAATAGTAGAGAAAGTAGGTCGCATTGAGATAGAAAATATAGAGGTTACCGCAGATGAATTGGTAATAAACATACCATCGGCTCCACCAGTAGTAATCCCGCAAACACCTCTTGTAAGTGAAAAGCTCAGTGAGAAAGGGGTTTTAGAAGATTTAAAGATAGAAATGCCTGAAGTAGAATGGGAACCTCCTATACAAGAATATCCCGGATACATAAGAGAAGTACAGTTTGGAAAACCAAAATCTGAAGGAGGAAGGGGAAAGGTAGTAAAAATTGGAGGTCAAAAAGCCCTTTATAGATTTGAAGATCCTCAACCAAATCCTCCTGTTGTTACATTCGATATTTTTGACATGCCTATGCGAGGATTGCCAAAAAATGTTAGAGTCTATTTTGAGGATGTAATGGAAGATCCATGTGAATGGGCTAAGAAGTGTGTTAATGAGTTTGGAGCAAATATGGTGACAATACATCATATTTCTACAGATCCTAAGATTAATGATACATCCCCTAGAGAAGCTGCTAAGTTAATGGAAGATTTATTACAAGCCGTAGATGTCCCATTTGTTATTGGTGGTAGTGGGGACCCTAAGAAGGATCCTTTGGTATTGGAAGCCTGTGCTGAAGTTGCAGAAGGAGAAAAATGTTTACTCGCATCTGCAAACCTTGATTTAGACTATAAGAGAGTTGCAGATGCTGCTATGAAGTATGACCATAACGTACTTTCATGGACCATTATGGATCCAAACATGCAGAAGGACTTAAACAGAAGATTGATATCCCATGGTTTAGACCCAAATAGAATTGTAATGGACCCAACAACATGTTCATTAGGATATGGTATTGAATTTTCCATAAATGCTATGACAAGGTTAAGATTGGCGGGTTTAAATGGAGATGAAGTAATAAACATGCCAATGTCTTCTGGAACTACAAACGCAATTGGAGCAAGGGAAGCATGGATGAACAACCCAGAATGGGGGGACAGACAATACAGGTTACCATTATGGGAAATTACAACCGGTTTAACCATGCTTTTGAGTGGAGTAGATATATTCATGATGCTTCATCCGCTCTCAATAAAAGTTTTAAAAGAAGTAGGAGAAGCTCTTGTATCTAAACCAGGAGATGTAAAAATAAACACAAACAACTATGACTGGATAACCTGCTAATTAACTTGTTAATTTATTTTTTTATAAATATATCTTATCTTTACTCACAAAACACGGTTCGTTCATAAATGGTGATATGATGGCAAAAGTAAGTGCAATGGACATATATAAATTATTACCAAAAACAAACTGTAAAAAATGCGGTGAACCTTCCTGTATGGCCTTTGCCACAAAATTACAAAATAAAGAGGCTATGGTAGTACAATGTCCAATTTTAAACAATTCAAAATTTGAAAAAAATAAAAATACACTTATTGAGTTGCTTTCTCCACCAGTTAAAGAAGTTTGGTTTGGCCATGACGATAAAAAGTGTGTAGTAGGTGGAGACGAGGTAATGTATAGGTATGAGCTCTCGTTTTTCAACCAAACCCCAATTGGTGTAGATGTATCCGATAACTTAACAGAAGAAGAAATAAAGAATAGGGCTAAATACATAGAAGAATTTGTATTTGAGAGAACAGGAGAACGTTTAAAATTAGATTTTATAGCTATAAGAAATGCCTCAAATGATCCAGAAAAATTTAAAACTGCTATAAAAATAGTTCAAGAAACAACAAAATTACCTATAGCGATATGTTCACTTAATCCAAACAATATATGTGAAGCTTTAGGTGTGGTTAGATCAAAACCATTAATTTACGCTGCAAATGAAGATAATTTCGTAGAATTGGTTAAAATATTGGTGGAAAAGAAAAAATCAGGTAAGGACTTTGCACTTGTACTTTCATCAAATGATGTAAAAAAATTAAAGGCAATGGCTACTGAATGTGCAAAACACGGAATTGAGGATTTGGTTTTAGACCCTCATACAACACCTGAAAACATTGCAGAAACTATGGATAAATTTGTTATGATACGAAGAAGTGCAATTGAAAAAAAGGACAGGGCACTTGGATACCCACTCCTTGCTCTTCCAATAAACACATACTTCTATGCCATGAACAATGAAAATCCAATGGGAGATTTTATAGGAGAAAAAGATAAAGTTGCAGGTATTTTAGAGGCTAAGACAGCTAACGTTCTTTTAAACAGATATGCCGATATTATGATAATCCATGGAACAGAAACATGGGAATTAATGCCTATATTGACACTCAGACAGGCAATATACACTGATCCAAGAAAACCACAGGCAGTAGAACCTGGATTATATCCAGTTGGAAACCCTGACGAAAACAGCCCTGTGATAATGACTACAAACTTCTCTTTAACATTCTACACAGTAACCGGTGACTTTGAAAAGGACGATGTTAATTGCTGGCTCCTTGCATTAGATACTGAAGGTAAGGCAGTTGACGTTTCGGTTGCAGGGGGACAGTACTGTGGAGAAAATGCTAAGAATCTAATTGAGGAAACTAAACTAGAAGAAAAAGTAAATCACAGAATTATAATACTTCCAGGATTGGCTGCCTCAACAAGAGGAGATATTGAGGATAAAACAGGCTGGACTTGTGTTGTAGGTACAAGAGACTCATCCCAGGTAGGCGAATTCCTAAGGAAAAACTGGGAAAATATACTAAATGAATGGAAGGAAAAAAATACCAACTAAACTACTCCCAGCATACTAAAATGCCTAAACGATACTATGAGCAGAGCGAATAGGTGTATGTGCAGGGTTTGAAAAGGGGCAAAGCTCCAAAACTATCCGTTAAATTTCTAAAGATAATAGAAACAATACCTATGAACGAAGTGAATAGGTATGTATGGGGTTTGAAAAGGGCGAAGCCCCTTTCTGGGAGAGTATACTAAATGAATGGAAGGAAAAGAATACCTGAATATTAGTGATGGAAAAATAGAAATTATATTTACTTAAAACTAATTTTTCTCTTTTAAATGGATATTTATTAAATCACTTAAAATCGCAGAGGATGTTTCGATATCACCTGCACCTCTACCAACAACGACAACTTCTTTTGCCAAATCAGTATCAAACATCGCAACGTTTAATGTTCCCTTTACATTCAGTGGATGATCGAGTGGAACTAACTTCGGGCCTACTTCCAATTTATTCTTGTTAATTTCTCCAATAAGTTTTATTGTATAGCCACTTTTATTGGCCATTTCTAACGCTTCAGGAGTTATTCTTGTTATCCCTTCAATTTTAATGTCCTTGATTGTAACATTTTTGTTCATAATTGAATTTGCAAGAATCGCAATTTTTGCGGCAGTATCCAATCCACTGATATCTTGATGAGGATTAGTTTCTGCGATACCCAATTCCTGAGCTTCTTTTAAAACAGTATTAAAGTCCAATTTTTCTTTTTCCATCTTAGTTAATATGTAGTTAGTTGTACCGTTCAAAATTCCTTTGATTGATTTTATGTCATTTCCAGCCAAGGTTTCTTTAGCAAGGTTTATTATAGGCATAGCCCCTCCAACTGAGGCTTCATATCTAAATGTTACACCGTTTTTATTTGCACATTCCATGAGCTCCTTAAAGTGTAATGCCAAAGGTCCTTTATTTGCAGTTACAACGTGTTTACCGTTTTTAAATCCTTCAAGCATGTAAGTTTTTGCTGGTTCACCAGTTTCAATGTTTGTAGGGGTAGCTTCAACAATAACGTCAGCATCAACTGTTTTAATTACGTCTAAAATAGATATTTCTTTACCCTTCTCAGGATAGTTTATTATTTTTCCAGTTTTTTCCTTAATTTCAAGCGCTTTTTTTAGGTCTAGCCCTTCTTCGCATATTGCTGCACCACTACTGTCACAAATGGCTACAACTTTCAAATCTAGAGAATATTTCTCCATGAGATGCGCCTTTTTTTCTTCAATGACTTTGGCCACACCTTTTCCAATAACTCCAAACCCAACTAAAATAATCTTCATATTCATCCCTCTAACATGATTTAATAAATAATAAGTCCTTCTCCTTTGAGATTTTGTCTAATTCTTTATACAGCTCATTTAACTTATCACTATCTATTACTATCTTCATTCTTGCGGAGGATTCTTTGTATGGATCTGGCATTACCAAATCTAAATCGATTACAAGACCAATTTCGTTTATTCTATCTATTGTGTCTCTTACATCTGTATCTACCACGTGTCCAACAATTACAACATCTAAGTTTATTTTTCTTCTAGTTTCATTCACTTTTGCTACAATTATGTCCCTTTTTTCAAGTTCTTCGATGATAATGTTTAATAGTTTTTCATCGACTTTGTCTATAACTACTTTTACAGGAACTCTACTGTTGCTTTTCTTTTCCCTTAGGTGGATCACACTTATGATATTGGCCCCTAATGTTGATATGGGTGTTAGTGCTTTTAGTAGCTCCCCAGGGGTGTCATTTAGTTCTAAATCAAGGTATATCATTTTTTCACCTTTTCTAAATATGTGTTGCAAATAACCAGTTATTATTGATTGAATGTTGATTTTGAAACTTTGGTTTTATTTATAATTTACCACCATACTTTTTTTATATGCAACTTGTAGGCTATGATATTTGAAGATAGGTGAATGACAGGTGAGATAATCAACAATGTAACAATCATTTCAAAAGGTATGGGCGAAAATGGATATGCAAATAGTATGGCAAATATGACAAAAACCGTTTGATCCAATAGTGGTGCAGGTCGCCCCTGTTTTATCCCGAGTCTTCTTTTAATAAAACTTCCAATCATATCTCCAAAAAGGGCCCCAAATGATAATAGAAACCCTATAAATGCATATTCAAAAACGTTATAATAGAAAATACTGCTGCCGTCAATATTTATAATTTTTAGATTAACAATAACTCCCTGTAGAATAGCTACGATCGTTCCAAATAATATTCCAAAAAAAGTTCCTTTATAGGTTACACCGTTTCCTATTATCCTTTTACCGTCAATGAAGTTTTTCCCCAGGTCTACAGGTGTCCCTCCACCAAATATGCAGGCAAATGCATTGGCAAAGTATGCTGGTAGAATGTAAAACAGTGAACTAAATAACAATGAAATTAAATTCATAAAATCCCTCTTTTCAACTATGCTCATTTTTTAACCTATATTTTTAAATGATATTTAAAGATTTCTCAAAGTTAAAATCGATATATTAAAATACACGATTATATACGATAAAAAAATATAAAATTCCATAAGTCCTATAAATCCTACAAAACAATAGTCGTTAAAATAAGAGGGGAGGGGTAAAAAATAGAACGGGGGGGTTTATTTTTTAAATCATTAAATTCTTAAAAATTTTTATTACATTCCTTATTTAGGGGGTATGAGGGGTGGGAATGGGATTTAGGAGACATGTCTCCTACACGGTGTTATCAGCGGTAGGGGGGTATGAGGGGGTGTAAAATAATTAGTTTACTACTGTCCCACACCGTGCATCATATACATTTAAGCTTTACATATATAAATTTTTCGGTATTGATAAAATAAGCATACAGTTCGATATTTATTCTTAAAATTTTTTCTAGAAATGATAATAAATATCACTTTAAGAAAAATGAGGTTTTTTTAATTAATTTATATCCCTTATTAGAAAAATTAAGAATATATGTTTTTATAATAATGTGAGTGTAGTTATAGATGTATATCCTATAGTTATATTATTACCAGGGAGGTGAATCCATGAGTGACCCCAAAGTTGGGGTGTTTGTATGCTACTGCGGTGCCAATATTAATGGTATCGTGGATTGTGAAGCTGTTAAGGATTTTGCTTCCAAACTTGATGGAGTAGTAGTTGCAAAAACTTATCCATTTATGTGCGCTGATCCAGGTCAGAACTTAATTAAAGATGCCATAAAAGAATATGGATTAGACAGGATAGTGGTTGCAGCATGTACTCCAAAAATCCACGAGCCAACATTTAGAAGTTGTCTCGCAGAAGCAGGTATATCACCCTACTATTTAGAGTTTGTAAATATTAGAGAACACGATTCATTTGTTCATATGGATGATACTGAAGCAGCAACTAAGAAAGCGATGGAATTAGTTGCTGGAGGGGTTGAAAGAGCCAAGAGATTAGAAGATGTCCCACAGAAAGTGGTAGATGTCGATAAGAGCTGTCTTGTCGTTGGAGCAGGTATTGCTGGAATACAGTCAGCTCTTGACTTGGCTGATCAGGGATTCAAAGTTTACTTGTTGGATAAAGATGAGTCAATCGGGGGAAGAATGGCGCAGCTTGCCAAGACTTTCCCAACCGATGACTGTGCACTGTGAATCCTTGCGCCTAAGATGGTTACAGTAGCGAACCACCCTAATGTTGAATTAATTACCTATGCTGAGTTAAAAGAAGTTTCAGGTTACATCGGTAACTTCGAGGTAACCATTGAGAAAAAAGCGAGATATGTTGACGAAAGTACATGTACCGGATGTGGTGCATGTGCCGCAGTTTGTCCAATTGAAGTGCCTAACGAATTTGACATGGGGTTAGGTACTAGGAAAGCAATTTACGTACCATTCCCACAAGCAATCCCGCTGGTTTATACAATAGATAAAGAACATTGTATCGACTGTGAATTATGTGCAAAGGTCTGTGGTCCTAATGCAATAAACTACAAGCAGGAACCAGAAGAACTCAAAATAAAAGTCGGTACAATAATCGTAGCGACAGGTTACGATGAATTTGACCCAACAATTAAGGAAGAATATGGTTACGGAGTTTACGACAACGTTATAACCACATTAGAATTGGAAAGAATGATCAACCCTGCAGGACCTACTGGAGGGCACGAAATCAGACCAAGCGATGGAAAACATCCACACAAAACCGTATTCATACAGTGTGTTGGTTCAAGGGACGAAAAAATTGGAAACCCATACTGTTCAAGAATTTGCTGTATGTTTGCACTGAAAAACGCACAGTTAATGAAAATGCACGATCCAAATGCAGAAGTTTACATCTGCTACATGGATATCAGGTCCTTTGGTAAGGGATACGAAGAATACTACAAGAGAGCTCAGGAACAGTTTGGGGTTAAGTTCATAAGAGGAAGACCTGCAAACGTCATTGAAGACCCAGAAACCAAGAACTTGATTGTCAGAGTAGAAGATACATTGATGGGAGAAATATTAGAAATAGAAGCTGATTTAGTAGTTCTCTCAGCAGGACTTGTAGCAAAACCAGACACCAAGGACTTGGCTAAGAAACTGGGACTTGACGTAGGTCCAGAAGGATTCCTTAAAGAAATGCACCCTAAATTAGCACCAGTCAATACAAAAGTTGATGGTGTAGCAATTGCGGGTGTTATTCAGGGTCCAAAAGATATTCCTGATACAGTAGCTCAGGCAAAAGGTGCTGCAAGTGCAGTGGCAATCCCAATGTCTCAGGGTAACTTTAAGATCGAAATGATCCGTGCCGTCGTAGATGAAAGTGTATGCGGTGGATGCGAAGTTTGCGGTGCAATGTGTCCATATAACGCTATATCCTACGAGGAGAAGGATGGGCACGTAGTCGCAGTAACTGATGACGTTGCATGTAAAGGATGTGGAGCATGTGCAGGAGCATGCCCAAGTGGAGCTATGCAATTAAGATACTACAGAGATGACCAAATAATCTCTATAATTGACGGAATGTTAGATGCCGGAAAAATGATTAACGAATAAATAAAAATAATAAGACTTACAAGACTAAACCAGCAGGATTGCAATGATATGTAATATTATTATATCTTACTTAAACAGGGAATGGTAAATTTAGAATTAAACAATAATTGTAAAATAAATAAACTCAGCAAAATTAATATTCAACATAAAAGGGTGGTTAAGTTTAACAGATGAGGCATTACCCGAAGGCATTGCCAGGGTGTGCTGATGGGAGCTATGTAGCTCTTTACGGAACTTTGAATTAATTTATCTTTAAATCAATATACTCTTAAAAAATCATAAAGGGGATACTATGGCTGAACCGGTAATTATGGCCTTTGTATGCTACCAGTGAGGATACGGTGCAGCAGATTTGGCTGGTACAGGTAGGGTACAGTATCCTGCAACCGTCAGACCTATAAGAGTTCCATGCGCAGGTAAATTTGATATTACCTACGCATTGAGGGCATTCCAAAAAGGTGCTGACGCTGTATTTGTTGCAGGGTGAAAACCTAACGAATGTGCCTTTGAAGCTGGAAACTTTAGAGCCGACGAGAGGGTTAAATTAACCAAACAAATTTTAGATGAGCTCGGCATTGGCGGAGACAGGGTTGAAATGTACTTCATGAGTGGTGCAGAAGCAGATAAATTCGTCGATGCTGTGAAGGAAATGACCGAAAGGGTTAAGAAATTAGGTCCAAACCCTCTCAAGGCTTAAGTAAGTAAAAAAGAGGATGAATCCCGTGGGGAACCGAAAGGACCTGTGGGAGGACCGCCCCTAACGTGAGGGGTTTTATACTTATTTTTAAATTTTATAAGGTGATTAAATGGCAGATAAGGTTAAGCTGGCTATGATACAGTTGTGTGGATGCTCTGGATGCCACATGTCACTTTTGGATTTACACGAAAAACTGTTGGATGTTCTGCCAAACTTGGAAATAGTTTATGCTCCTATTATCGCCGATGCAAAGGAGATTCCAGAATGTGATGTAGTGTGTATTGAAGGTGGAGCAAGAAACGAACATGAAGAACACCTAATTAAAGAATTTAGAGAAAAGGCAAAAATAGTTGTTGCATGGGGAACCTGCGCAGTTTATGGTGGAATTCCAGGACTGGGTAATTTATATTCAAAAGACGATCTTGAAAAGACTGTATACAATACAGCAACAACAGACAATCCTGGAGAACTTCCTTCAGAAGAGATACCTGAGTTACTAGATGTTGTAAAGCCTGTTCCTGAAATTATAGATGTTGATTTAATATTACCAGGATGCCCTCCAAAACCTGAAATGAACGCAGAAGCCATTGCTGCATTATTGGAGGGAAGAGAATTACAACTACCAACAAAAATAGTATGTGATGAGTGTCCGAGAGAGAAGAAAGGTACCTATCCTGAGAAATTCAAGAGGACCTTTGAAGGAACACCTGATCCAGATAGATGTTTGTTTGAGCAAGGTTACACCTGCATAGGTATGGCTACAAGAGTTGGATGTGGAGCCATGTGTCCTAATGCAGGAGTACCATGTAGGGGATGTTACGGTAAGACAGATGCAGTTTTAGATCAGGGAGCTGCGGCAGCAAATACCTACGCATGTTCAGGGGATGCTGCACTGGAGATTCCTGATAAAGCGGCATTATTTAATAGATTTACACTACCTGCAGCCTTAATATCTAAGAAAATTGAATAAAACTTCAGTTCGAATAAGAACTCGAAGGATTAGTTGAAGCTTTGTTTCGATTCATAATTACGCTACCTTTGGTAGCTGATAAAAATAATTTTCAAAATTGAAGATTAGAAATAACTAATAAAAATAGAACATGGTGACTCTATGGGCAAAGTTACAATTGAACCTATAAGCCGTGTTGAAGGGCATGGAAAAGTTACGATTACATTGGACGACTCAGGAAAGCCAACAGATGTGAAGTTGCATATTACGGCTTTAAGAGGTTTTGAACAGTTTGTTGTAGGTAGACCCGCAGAGGAAGTTCCTAGGATAGTTCCTAGAATATGTGGTATCTGCCAAACTGCTCACCACCTGGCGAGTGCCAAGGCTATTGATGCAGCTTGGGGAGCTGAAGTACCAAGTGCAGCTAACAAACTTAGGGAGTTAATGCACCTTGGTAACATGATTCATAGTCATGCACTTCACTTCTATTTCTTGGCTGTACCTGACTTCGTAGTTGGTCCTGATGCAGATCCTGCAGTTAGAAATATCGTTGGTGTAATTGATAAAGCACCAGAAGCGGCTAAAAAAGCAATAGCACTGAGAAAATTCGGTCAAACCTTAGTTGAAATGACCGGTGGAAGACCAATTCATCCAGTAACTGCAATACCTGGAGGTATATCCAAGGTGTTGAAAGAAGAGGAAAGAGATGAGCTCTTAAAAGAAATCGACACAATGGTTGAATATGCCAGTGAAGGTATAGAATTGATAAAATCACTTAATGAACAGTACATCGACCAAGTAAAGACCCTGGGTGTCATTGACACTTGGTACTTAGGTTTAGTAAATAATGGAAAACATGATTTCTACAACGGAACCTTAAGATTCCTCTCACCAGATGGAAAGGAAAAGATGGAGTTCGAACCATCCGAGTACATGGACTACATTGGAGAACATGCAGTTTCACACAGCTATGTAAAATATCCATACAACAAAAAAGTAGGTTATCCTGATGGTCTTTATAGGGTCGGTCCATTAGCCATGTTAAACGTATGCGATAGTATGTCTACACCTTTAGCAGAGGAAGCAAGAAAAGAATTTGCAGAAACATTTGGAAAACCTGCAAACCAATCCTTGGCATACAACCATGCAAGATTAATAGAATTACTTGAAGCATGCGAAAGAGTTAAAGAGCTCTTAAACGACAGCGAAATAACATCAACAGATGTTAAGGCAGAGGTTGAGCCAAAGGCAGGAAATGGTGTTGGAGTAGTATATGCTCCAAGAGGAACGTTATTCCACAACTATGAAACCGATGACAATGGTATAGTTACAAAGGCAAACATGATTGTTGCAACAACCCATAACGTTCCTACAATGGAAAAAGCTATCCAACAGGCAGCACAAATAATCTTTGACCAAGAATAATAAACCCCTAATATAAGGTGGTAATATGGTTGATGAGAAAAAATTGAACTTAATTGAGATGGTTTTAAGGGCTTATGACCCATGATACTCATGTGCAGCTCACATGATCGTCAAGGATGAAAAAGGAAATGTCATCCTTGAAGTAGTTAAAGAAGAATAATCTTTAACCGAACCCAGAAATGGGAGGTTAAAGGAAAAAATCCTTCTACGCAGAAGGAAAAAGATTATACTCCATAAAAACTTCATGGGGGTTATCACTTGGCAGGAATATCAATACAAGAGGATGTATGCCTTGTATGTAATGCCTGTGCTAAGGCATGTCCTACAGAGGCAATAGAAATCGCTCCATTCAAGACCTGTATATTATGTTTCTCATGTGCAGGAGCATGTCCTACAGGAGCATTGGTTGAGAAGGACGGCAAGATAATATTTAATGGAACAAAATGTGTAAAATGTGGAGCATGTGCAAAAGCATGTCCAGTTGGAATTAAAAAAGTAGATGATAGATTCCCATATTCAAAGGGCCACTGTGTCCTATGTGAAAAATGTGTTGAAATTTGTCCTATAGATATAATTTCAATTCCTGGAAAAATCGAAAAACCTAAAAAAGAAGTTACCATCCCACAAGAACCAATAGCAGTTACTGACGACTGTGTAGCATGTGGAGTTTGCGTGGATGAATGTCCAGTTGATGCAATTACCGTTGAAGAAGGTAAGGCAGTAGTTGACAAAGATAAATGTATCTACTGTACAGTATGTTCACAGACATGTCCATGGAATGCAATATTCGTTGCAGGAAAAATGCCTAAAAAAAGACAGAAAACAATTAAATCATTCACAGTTGATGATGAAGTATGTATCGGCTGTGAAAAATGTGTTGAAATCTGTCCAGGAAGCATGATCAAATATGATGCAGATAGGCTTCTAGTGGATTTACCTGCAGCATGTCCAGCATGTCATCTATGCGAAATTAACTGTCCTGTCGATGCAATAAACTTGGAGGTAGAGTACGAACCTCCAAAACCAATAACACAGGAAGGTCTAGTGTGGCTCGAAGAAAAGTGTAAATACTGTGGACCATGTGCTATGAAGTGTCCAACAGGAGCAATAAAAGTAGTCAATGCAAAAGGGATGGAACTTCCAAGCAGAAAAAAGACCGACAGGAAAAATGAGTTTAGAATGTGTATTAGGTGTGGGGCCTGTACAGTGGCATGTCCAACAGGCGCTTTGAAAATGGGAAAAGTAACCCATGATGGGAAAGAATACGACAGAATAGAATTCAATCCATCATTATGTGATAAATGTGGCGCTTGTGTTGAAGTCTGTCCACAGAGCACGTTGGAACTTAGCGACGACGACGAAATGCCTTTAAAGGGATACTGCGTTATGTGCTTGAAGTGCATTGACGCATGTAACAAGGCTAAAAAAGAAGCTTTGGTATTAAAATAACAGAGAGAATAACACAAATATACTAAATAATTCTTACAATATTATACACACATATACCCTCAAGGGGTGATTCATTTGGTAAAAGTTGTTAAAAACGTAGTATGTCCTTTTTGTGGGACACTATGTGATGATATAGAAGTTCTCGTCGATGACCACAATCACATCGTGGGAACAAGAAACGCATGTAGAATAGGAAATGCAAAGTTCATGCATTTTGAAGGTGCGGTTAGATATACAAAACCGTTAATGAGAGAAAATAAGAAAGATGATTTTAAGGAAGTTGATTACGAAACTGCAGTTGAAGAAACTGCTAGATTGCTTGTTGAAGCAAAACTTCCTCTTATCTATGGATGGAGTGCTACAGAATGCCACGCACAGCAAAAAGGTATTATCCTTGGAGAAAAAGTAGGAGCAGTACTTGATAACACTGCGAGTGTTTGACACGGGCCATCATTATTAGCGGTACAGGATGTAGGATACCCAGTATGTACCCTTGGAGAAATTAAAAACAGAGCTGATACAGTTATATTCTGGGGTTCAAACCCAATGCATGCCCACCCAAGACACATGAGCAGATATTCAGTATTTGCTAGAGGGTTCTTCAGGGAAAGAGGTAGAAAAGACAGAACAATGATTGTCGTAGATCCAAGGAAAACAGATACAGCAAAATTGGCTGACATACACTTACAGGTAGAACCTCACAAGGACTATGAACTTATCAGCGCGATGAGAGCAGCATTAAAAGGGTTCAAGTTAGAAGTAGATCAGGTAGCAGGAATTCCAACAGAAACCATCTATGAAGCAATGGATGTCTGTAAAAGTGCTCAATTCGGGGAGCTCCACTTTGCAATGGGAGTAACAATGAGCAAAGGAAAGCACAGAATTATCGACAACGCAATTCAGTTGATCATAGACTTAAATGCCTACACCAAATTTGGTCTTATACCAATGAGAGGTCACTACAACGTTAACGGTTTCAACCAAGTAAGTACTTGGCTAACCGGTTATCCATACGCTGTAGACTTCTCAAAAGGTTACCCAAGGTATAACCCTGGAGAAACTGCTGCAAACGACCTTCTCCAGAGAGGAGAAACAGATATGATGATGAACATTGCTTCAGACCCTGGAGCTCACTTCCCTCAAAAGGCAGTACAACATATGGCAAAAATACCACTGGTATGCATAGACCCTCACCAAACTCCAACAACTGAGCTGGCAAACATAATAATACCGCCAGCAATTGCTGGAGTGGAACTTGGAGGAACTGCTTATAGAATGGACGGAGTTCCAATCGCTCTTAAAAAAGTCGTTGATCCTCCTGAAGGACTTCTAACTGACACAGAAATACTTAAGATGCTTATTAAGAAAGTAGACGAAATGATGTAATTAATCTAAATACTATTAAAATAAAAAAATAAAATATTAGGTATCCTACATCCAAACATATACGCCCGTGTATTGAAGGGGAACCCTTTTAGGGACCCTTCAAACAAATCTCTTTTTACATAAATAATAACTAATAAATAACAATAACACGTACATCTATTTTGTAGCTGTTAATTGTCATTAATGTTAAACGACTCTATATGCTATTGTTTTTCTATGTTTATCGGAGCGAACGAAGTGAGCGAAGAGCTACAAAATCACGAAGTGATTTTATTTAATTTTAATTTAATAATATATTATCCTAATTAATCCTTATATCTAATTTAAATAACAAATATTAAATAATGCAGTGATATTCATGGAAATTATACCGGTTTTAGATTTAATGGATAAAATTGCAGTTCATGGTAAAAGCGGAAATAGACAAGAGTATAAACCATTAAAATCTATTTTATGTAACTCTTCCAACCCTGTGGAGATAGTAGAAAAATATAAAGAAAACGGAGTAAAAACCGTATATATTGCTGACTTAGACGCTATAATGGGAAAGGGAGATAATTTTGAGACAATCAAAAAAATAGATATTAACAAAATTGTGGATGCAGGAGTAAAGAATAGAGATGATTTACAAAAAGTTTTAAAAATTTGCGATAAGGCAATTATTGGAACAGAAACCTTAAAGGATTTGAGTTTATTAACAGAAAAAGACATCATACTTAGTTTGGATTTTAAAGATGGGAAGCTTTTAAACTATGATCTGGATCATATTTTAAATGAAGTCAACAATACCAATGATAAAATTCCTTTGATAATTTTGGATATATCCTCCGTAGGTACTCAAAGAGGTATTAATCAGGAATTGATAAAAAAAATCATGGACAAAACCAACAACCCGGTTTATATTGGAGGAGGTATTAAAAACGAAAACGACCTAAAAACTGCAGGTGATTTGGGAGTTAAGGGTGTTTTAATAGGAACATCAATTCATAACGGTACTTTAAATCTAAAGGAAATCATTCAAAAATATGGGGAATGAAACAATGGGAGAACTTAGAAGAATAGATATAATAAGAATATTGATGGAATACATTGACGATGAGCTCGTAATCAGCAACATAGGTATTCCAAGTAAGGAACTCTACCATGTAAAAGATAGAGAAAAGAATTTTTACATGCTCGGTTCAATGGGTTTGGCTTCTTCAATAGGTTTGGGATTGGCTACTTCAACAGAACAGAAGGTAGTTGTAATCGATGGAGATGGCTCAGTTTTAATGAATATGGGCTCACTATCTACAATAGGGCATGTTAAACCTAAGAATCTGGTTTTGTTAATTGTGGATAACTCTGCCTATGGCTCAACTGGTAACCAACCTACCCATACAAACAAAGTAATTATCTCTAAAATAGCTGAAGGATGTGAGCTCGATGCCGTAGAAGTGAGAAGTGAAGATGAATTAAGGGAGGCCATAAAAAAATCTTTAAGAGAGGATGGTACAAAAGTCATTGTTGCAAAGGCTACGGCATACAATGAAAAAGTTAAAAATATCGATATAAATCCTGTTGTGATAAAACACAGGTTTATGAACGCATTAAATTCAGACAAAAATAAGAATTAAACAATAATTATATTTTTAATATAATTAAATCAAATAAAAATTCTTTTAAAACCAATAATCTCATCGAAATCTAAATTTATGGGATATCCAACAATGATTTTATTTTTGTTTTTTATCTCTTTTATAATATCTTCATCCATATCATTTAATGACAATATATAATTTTTCCAGTTTTCCATATAATAATTTTGAAAGGATTCAGAGCTCTGGGTTGGATGAGATGAACTGGTTCTACCAAACCTTCTGCTTAAATAACCTTCCATGGATTTTAGGATTTCTGTATCCACATTATTGGCAAAAGGGATGTATGTGGCAATTTGTTTAATTTCCGAGCTCGAATCTGGAGTATCACAGCCGTACACATAATAGTATATTAAATCGTTTTCTATTATTATATTTTTTACAATATCTTCTACACCTTCAGTCCCAACCCATATATCGTTCTTTAACTCCAATGCCCTATTCAAAACATCCAAAATTCTGGATCTTTTGAATTTTAATTCCTCCCCAGACAAATATGCTTTATTTCCAAGGACTACACATATTTCAATGTCGTAGGAACTGTAAAGATCCAGTAAATCAAAAGCATCTTTTCGTCTGCTTTGAATAGTCAAAACAGCTTTTTTTAAATTTTCTAAAGTTTCTTCATCGGTCAATGGATGTTCCTCAGCATCAATAACATGGTAGTCAAAATGTTTGGATACTTTTTTATTTAACTCAATTAACCTCTGGAGGTGGGTTCGAGAATCTTTATATTCATTTAATTTATCGTTTTTATTTATCTGGCTAAGCTTTGTGGCAATACACAGCAGCATGAAATCACACTTAATTAAAAATTTTTATCTTCTTATTCTTCAAGGGTTATAGCTTGATCTGGGCACTGGAGGATGCATAGTTGACATTTTGTACATTTATCTACGTTTACAGGATTTGGGGGATATATTCCCTTTTTATTTAATTTATCAGATTTTACATAAACGTCTCTGGGGCATACAACTATACATATGTCGCAACCTTTACAGTAGTTTTCATCTATTGTTATCTTCATGGAATCACCTTATAATTCATTGATAATATTATGCCTCTATGTTGTTATGTTGTTTCGAATTTTAGAGTTTTATATGGCCTGTTTGGCTAATTATAATACATTATGTTAGTAGGAATTTAAAATTTATATATTGACAATATTAATGATCGTAATGTTGTCGTGATAATTTAAAAATTTAAACAATATCGTTTATTGCCAAATTGACTTTTTATATTTTAAAGATTCTTTTATTTATTTTTTATTTTTATTTTTCTTCCACATTCTAGGATAGGTTCCAGGTTCCATCAATACCCTTTCAACATCTACAGCTACACCATCCTCGGCCTTTAAAATTTCTTTCGTGTTAGTGATGGCTTTACCTATTGCAACAGCTTCTCCTTTTAGTGTTTCTATCAATACCACTTCTTGAGTACCTATTCCTTTACTTAGTTTTGAAATACCTTTAACATAAACATCTGCGCCATGACATACTGCATCTACGGCACTGTCTTTGATCACTATCTTTTTTAAGTGCCGTAGTCCGTACTCCATGGGCTTTATTATTTTTCTGAGCTCTTCTTCGTCATTATCTTCTTTCCAAAAATGGTATGCATCCTTTAAATCCTGCAAATAAATGGTCTCAGATTCTTCAAAAGGCCCGCTTTTGCTTCTTCTTAACTCCTGCATATGGGCAGAGGTTCCAAGAGCTTCGCCAATGTCATCTACAAGCTTCCTTATGTATGTTCCAGATTGGCATCTAACTTTGAATAATATATCTTTTCCATCGATTTCCAAAATATCCATGTTGTATATTTTCCTTATTCTCAAACTTCTTTTTACAGCTGCTTTTAATGGGGGTCTTTGTAGTATTCTTCCAGTAAATTCTTTAAAAACTTTTTTTAAGTTATCCTCGTCAGTCTCCCTGTGGAGGTGCATTAGACATACGTATTCTTTTGGGAGCATGTGCCAGATTGGAATGCATTTTGTGGTGTTTTCAAGTCCAATAGGTAAAACTCCAGTTACCTTTGGGTCAAGGGTTCCTCCATGCCCTGCCTTATCTATATTTAAAATATTTTTAACCCACGAAGATACCTCGTGAGATGTTGGACCAGATGGTTTGTCTATTAATACAAGCCCATTTTTTAAGAGCTCATTCATATCTCTATCATAAGGGTTTGTTCCATATTCTGGGTTGGTATCAGATTCTTCCTTAATTAAAAGTTCCAATGTATCACCTAATTATCACATCGTCAATTTCTATTTTTTACTTTTATTTCCTTCCTTTTTTATTATAATTTTTAATGAATTTTACAATTCTTAAAAAACTTACTAAAATTCCGATAAAAAATCCGATTACGATAAAAATATTATTGTCATAGTTAATCCCTAAAATATATCCTACAATAATTCCCAAAACAATTGGTACTACTATTTCAAATGTTATTTCTAACATAATTTCCCATAGTATATATTATCATATTATACATTGTAATTTATGGTTTTTATTGGTGCATGTTTCTGTCTTTGTAATATCTACAAGTGACAGCCGTAAAGTTTATATGTTATTTTAATTTTATATTTGTTCAATATATTCAAAAATTTTTGAACAATAGATGTTGAATGAAAACTGGAGTTTCGTTCGGTGGTATTATTATGGGAGATATCGAAGATGTTAAAAAAATTATTGTAGAGTTATTTTCAGAACTGGCTAGAATTCATGGTCACAGTAAATCAGTAGGCGAAGTTCATGCGGTGATTTACCTTTCAGAAAAACCTCTCTGTATAGCCGACATTATGGAGGAGTTGGGAATAAGTAAGGGTAACGTGAGCATGGCCCTAAGAAAACTTGAGGAATTGGGTTTAATTAGAAAAGTCTGGATTAAAGGAGATAGAAAAAATTACTACGAGACTGTAGATAGATTTTTCCCATTTAAGAATATAGTAGAAAAGAGACATGCGCTCGTAGCTCAGACTTATGAGAAATTAAAAGAAATAGAACAAAAATCAGAAGGGAAAGAGAAAGAATTCATAAAACAGAAGATAAAGGGGATTGAGAGGATGAAAAAAGCTTCTGAGAAGGTTTTACAAATTCTTGATGAATTAAGCTACTAGGTTACTTGATTAATCCAGCAAGGTAGATTGGAAATCAATAATGGTTTTCAAGACAGCACTTGGTAGGTTATGGTGATTAAATGATTGAAAAGATTTTAAAAAAAACAGCCAGTTTTTCAGAAGAAAATCCCATTTTAATGGTTTTGATTATTCTTATTATTACGATCTTTGCGGGAATTTCTTCAACAAATATAAAATCTCAAACTGCATTTGAAAAGATGCTTCCTCAGGATGATCCTGTAATAAAGACATTATACGAGGTTAGGGATAATTTTGGAGGAACTGACGTTGTTGCAATAGCTATAAAATTAAAACCTTCTGACAGCCCCGATAAGGTAAACGACATAAGAGATCCAAGGGTTCTTAAATTGATAAAGTTTATTGAAGACGATTTAAAAGATGTCAACGGCATTACTAAGGTAAGTTCACCTGCAGATGAAATAATCCAAAGAAATGATGGGAATATCCCGAATGATTTGGATACAGTAAAAGAAATTTACAATTCACTTCCCGATGATAAAAAAAATAGAATTTATAATGCTGATTACTCCATGGTGATAGTAAATGCTGATACCGATGTGGGGGGAGATAAAAGTAAGTTAAGGAGAGTTATGGCCGATGTTTATGAGACTGTGGATGATGCTCCGGTTCCTCCTGGTGTAGAGGTTGTATATACCGGAACGCCTGCGATGAACCTTTTAACAGATAAATTAATGAAAAAGAGCCAATCTTTTACAACATTACTGGGTTTAGCCGGAATTTTAATCGTACTATACCTTTACTTTAGAAAGCCACTTTCTGCAGCTATGCCATTAATTCCTGTGTTAATTGCAGTAGTTTGGACTGGCGGGGCGATGGGACTACTCGGTATCCCATTGGATATGGCAACTGCAGGTATGGGTTCTTTGTTACTTGGTATGGGTATTGATTATGGAATACATCTAATGCACAGGTATGAGGAAGAAAGGACTAAAAATAAAAGACCTATGAAGGAGTCACTAGAAACCGCCGTTGTAAGCACCGGAACTGCAATATTTACTACAACTACAACAACAATTATTGGGTTTTTAGCACTTACAATGGCCCCACTACCACTGATGGCAAACTTAGGAAGAGTTTGTGCAATAGGTATTTTCTTCTGTATGTGTGTCGTCATAGCACTATTACCTGCCTTGTTAGTAATTGAGGAGAAATATGTAACTTCACGATACAAAAAAAATAATAATTCATTATCCTCGAGCGGAGCTCAAGACATGAAAAAATAAGTGGGGGAGAAAATGGGAAAAATTATTGATAATCCTATTGAACATGTGAGTAAATTTATAGTATGTTTATTGATGGTAATTGTTACTATTTCAAGTGCTTATGCTTTACAAATGGATGAACCACAGTACAATCCAAATATAATCCATCCTGGAGATGATGTGGATTTATGGTTTAAAATAACAAACGATGATTACAACAATGAAGTAAGGGATGTTAGAGTATCAATAAAATCCCACTATCCATTTGAATTAAAACAGGTTAATCCTACCAAGGGTGTTGCCACAATTACCCATTTGAATGCTGGAGAGAGCGATACAGTTTATTTTAAACTGCATGTAAATGAAGAGGCCCCTTCAAGAGACTATAGATTGGATGTAACCATATATTACGATGTTGTTGAATATGATAATGGAGAAGAGGTTGTAACCCATTATGAATTTACAAAAATCTACTATTTGCCAGTGTATGGTCTTGCAAACTTTGAAATAACGAATAGTAATGATAACGTTACATTAACGCCTGCAAAAACCCAAACAATTCCAATAGTTATTAAAAATAAAGGAACTGGAACCGCAAAACAATGCACTTTAACAATAAATGGAAATGACTACATAACTCCAGTAGATACCACCAAATTTTACATGGGAAGTTTAAACTCTGGTGAAAGTGAAACTTTAGATTTAAAACTGTATACAAATGAAAAAACACCAGAAGGTTCTTATTTGATACCAGCAACCTTAAACTGGATTGATGAGGATGGGATCCAAAGGACTGAAAATATAAATATTGGATTTGTTGTTCAAGGGGATGTTTTGTTGGGAATCTCCAATGTAGTTACAACACCAAAAGAGATTAAGCCTGGAGATACCTATGTTAGAATAGACACAACAATTACAAACAATGGACATGGTAAAGCAAAGGACATACAGTTAAAACTTATTGCAGATTATCCATTTAAGGACAGCTGGAGTAATGCAAACTTTAAGGATATTGGAACATTATTTGGTGGGGATAGTAAAGAGGTAAGTTTCTACGTGGATGTTGGCAGGTATACTCCACCAAAACACTATCAAGTGCCTATAAACATAACTTATTTGGATATATTTAACAAAAAACACTCTTTAACTAAGACCGTAGATATTTACATAAAACCAAAGCCCATAGTTGAAATAATCCCAGAAGAACACATTGTACAGGCAGGTAAGGAAAATACCATTTACATAACTGTAAAAAATATAGGAAATGAGAAAGGGGAGAATATAAAAATAAGTGCAATAAGAAATTCAAAACAGCCGTTTGACTATCCCCAAAAAAGCGATATAGTTGGAACATTAAGTCCAAATGAGACGGGAACTGGGGCTATTGTTGTAGCTGTGGATAAAAATGCAATTCCAAAGGAATACACAATAACAGTTGAGTTAAGGGCCGTAGGAGATAGGGAAGAAGGGGACGACAACGTATATATAACTCAAAAAACTGTAAAATTAAAGGTTGAGAAAAGTAGCACTTGGTCCTTAATTCCATCAATTACGATAGCTACACTATTGATAGTAACTGCATACTTATACTTTAGAAGAGGTAAGAAATAGATAAAATAGAAAACTATATATATATCTTTTTTTATCTATTAGTCATGCTACTAATTAATGATAGCGTTTGAGTATATAACATTGCTATTTTTCTAGAGCTCGGGGGTATGGTGTAGTCTGGCCCATCATCGGGGACTCCAAGTGCCTATATGGGCTTGGACTAAAACCCGATGCAGGAGAAATCCCTGGACCTGGGTTCAAATCCCAGTACCCCCACTTATTTTTTTGTTGTTATAAATTAATGGGTTAATCGAGGCAAATTTGATTATTCAACTAAACCTTTTAGGTTTTTGTCGAGAATAGGTAAGTTTATATACTTTTTTTACACATATATCCATATAGATACTAACCGTATGGTAGTTAATCTTGTTGGAGGGATTAGATGAGATTTTTAAAAAAATTAGCATCCAAAAAGGGGCAGGTTTCAATGGAAATCGGTATTTTAGTAGCTGCTGCAGTTGCCGTTGCTGCAATAGCTGCTTACTTCTATGTGAAGAATGTTAAAGGAGCTGCAGAAAAAGCAGGGGAAGGTGCAAACGCAACAGTAGGTAATTTATCGTCTGCAGCTACATCAAAAGCCCAAGAGATAAGTAATCTTTAGATTATTTATCTACTTTTACCATTATTTTTTACTCCAAATTTTATAATTCTTTTAATGTATTTTTATAGTTTTAATTAGTTGTTCGCGTTATAAGTTGACTAAAACTACAAATTTTTAGATTATAGGTTTTAATTAATTTTTTAAGAAGAATGATGCCTATTTAAACTTGATGTTGATAATATGTACAGAAAAATTTGTGAACAACTAATATTTTAAAATATTTTAATTTTATTATCATATCGTTGTCTATTGTTCATTAGTTTATAGTCTTAGGTTTAGGAACTCAAATGGATATAGCGGGGCAGAAGGCAAATGAAACAATTCAGGCGTTAAACAATATATCCGAGGATGTATCAAATAATATAAGCAATATAACTGTAGAATAGTTTTTTTATTAGTTTTATTTAGGTGTCAAAAATGAGGATAATGGGTTTAACCGATTTACATGGCAAATTAATACACTTCAATAAAATTTTAATGTATAAGCCAGACCTAATTTTAATAGCGGGGGATATAACCCATTTTGGACGAGATTTAAGAATATTGGATATTTTGAAAAATGTGAATAAAAAGGTAAGAATTTTGACAGTTCCCGGCAACTGTGATACCCCTGAGGTTATAAAAAAGCTGGATGATTATGGATTTAATATGGATGGAAAATATATAGAATTCAAAAACCTTAAAATTATAGGGTTAGGAGGGAGTAACAAAACACCATTCAACACTCCAAACGAATATAGTGAAGAGGAATTATACAATAAATTTAAAAATGCCGTAAAGTACATTCAAAAGGATGAATTGAGGGGTAATTTTATATTTTTATCCCATGCCCCACCTAAAGATACTATGGCTGATAGAGTGAGAGATACCCACGTTGGCAGTGAAGCTGTAAGAAAAATAATTGAGGAATATCAACCAAAACTATGTATATGTGGTCATATCCATGAAAGCAGGTGTATAGATAAAATAGGGGATACTATTATAATCAACCCATCTCCAGAATGTTTTTCAGTATATGACTCAGAAACTAAAATTAAGGATAAATCAGTTCTCCCGTCACGCTTATCAGCGTATCTGGAAATTTTGGAATTTTAATTTAATAAAATCCTTCGGATTTAGTTGAATAATCTACAATTATTCAACTCTCGATGAAAATCTTCGATTTGCTTCGATCCCTGCAACCGTAGGTTGCGGTGGATATAGCTCACCTTCACTTCGTTCGATGATTAAATTAATCTTTCTGATCATGTTTATCGTATAGTTTCCTAAGTACTTTTCTAGAGGATATTTTTCTATCAACTGTTTTTTTTATCAGTGCTTTTAGGTCAAAATAGAATAGAACCAAAAACACATAGGATATTAATATATCCATGTAGTAGCTAAATTCAATTAATTCAATCAATAGAGCTCCGACTAGAAATAATACATAGATCACTATAAGTATTTCAAAAGTCCATAACCTTACAATACTGTTACCTAGCATAGTAATTGAAATATATAACATAATTGAAGATAAGTAGAATAAGCTTGAGTATCCCAGGGGTATTATATACAATAAGAAAATAAAGAACAATGCAGAATAGAACAGAATTGTTACAGCATAGTATTCAAGTAACTTTTCCTCAATATCATAGGTAGCGGCGGCGGGTGAAATATCATAGTGTAATGCGTTATCAAAGTATGCCCTAGAGATTTCAAAAATTATCATGGTAATTATTGCAAACCCTCCTATGGAAATTAGGTCTCCTACCACTTTTCCAGAGCTTATCAAATTGAGTACTGAGTGGAAGTTTGCAGCACAAAATATTAGTAAAAAAACATATATTAATGGCTTTGACTTTGTGTAATTTATAATCACCTGTCCTATAACACCTAAAATAACCAAATAAAGTACCATGTGCAATACCGCCACCCCCTCTTAAAAATAATTTAAATTAATAGATTATTTAATTAAGTTAATATTAATTATTTTCGGTGCCGAAAATGGAGTATATCTTAAATTTAAAAAAAGCGGTGAAAGTTCTTCGAAAAAATAGAGATAAAAATATTCTCATCTGTACGCATATTGATACAGACGGTATAAATTCAAGAATAATACTTGAAAAATTAATGGAAAGGCTCAACATTGATGCAGAGTTTATGTTTCTAAGACAGATAGATTTTAAAACTATAGATACAATTCCTTTTGACTACGATGTAATAATATTTGCTGATCTAGGTAGCGGTCAGCTTGAACTAATAAAGGAAAAAATGAATGAATACGGCCTACTGGATCGAAAGGATAAATATATAATTATATTGGACCATCACCTTATTGACGATACCAAACTTCCTGAAAATATCATCAATGTAAATCCATGGAATAACAATATTGACGGTGGAAAGGAAATCTGTGGGGCAGGAGTTTGTTATCTATTTGCTAAAATATGCGATCCTAGATATACAGATCTTGCAAAATATGCCATACTTGGAGCAGTTGGTGATATTCAGAACCTTGAAGGTAAGTTGGTGGGGCTTAATCGGGAGGTAATTTTAAAGGATGCCATTGAAGCAGGAGATATTGTAAATTTCCCTGATTTGCAGTTCTATGGGAAACATACTAAACCACTTTTTACTTCGATTAAGTATTTCACTGATGTTAGGACCGATTTAATGAACAACGACTCTAGAATTATCGACTTCATAAATAAAATAAATAGGAAATACGATACAAATATACTACCTAAAAATTACCTATGTGAACTAACACTCGATGAAAAGAGAATGATTGGAACTGAATTTCTAAGTAAATGTAACCGGCATGTGCCCCCAAAGTGGATTGTATACCTGCCAAAGGTAATATTTGGGGAAAGTTATGAACTTAGAAGTGAAGAAATTAAGTCACCTCTAAGGAATTTAGAGGAGTTTTCAACCTGTATAAATTCATGTTCAAGATACGGAGAGTATGAAACACCCCTTCAAGTACTAAAAGGAGATAGGGATAAATACTATGATAAAATGAAAAAAATGCTGAGGTCCCACAAGAGAAATATTTCAGAATCATTGGACTATATAAAAAACGAAGTTGAAATAATTCAGAGGGATAAGTTCCAATATTTTGAAGTGGAAAACAATAAAATAGGGGGAAATATTGTAGGTATTATAGCTGGGATGAGTTACTCTATAGAAGAAGTAGACTGGAAAAAACCCATATTTGCAATTTCTGAGATCGATGAAGGTTACAAGGTATCTGCAAGATGTCCAAAACTTATTTCATTTGCAGAAGATATAAACTTGGCAGAAGCTATCAAATACGCCTCAAAAAAGGTTGGAGGAAGTGGTGGAGGTCACAAGTTTGCCTGTGGTTCCTACATACCTAAAAAAGGAGATTTTATAAAATATCTTGAGGATATCCTTTAAAAGAAATTTTTTAAAAAAGTTGAAAAATCCTATGGATTTTATAGTTTCCTAAATCTCGACTATTTTATCAAATTAAGTGGTGTGTGTATTACATAACATAAGAATAATAAATGAATAAATGAAATTTACTTTTAATTAATTATATTGGGTAGATACATTAAACAATAGGCTGTTTTTAATTTTAAATATATTATATTTTAATTAAATTGCACTCCATAGATCTATTCTAATTATAATAAATTAAGTATGTCAAAATAAACTTTATTGTGTGATATCATGTTTAGAGAAGATACAAAATTTGCTTCAAGGTATGAAATTGATGTACTGAACAAGCTTACAGGTAAGAATTTTGAATACGATGATTTGATATTTCTTGAAAAAATCAGTGGTTTGGATTACAGAAAAAGAGTGTATTTAAATGATACTCAGATAGGCATTCTTGAATTTGATTTGGTGGACCTCGATTGGAAGTTTATTCCTTCCCCATATTACTATTTGTTAGAAAAACCGAAAGTAAGTTTAAAACGTACAAAGAGAAGACTTAAAGGAAAATGGCTTAATGAAGATTTGGTGGAGAATATTGAAGAATTTAAAGAATTGATGAACGGAGATATGGATTATTTAGGATTGGAATTAGGGGATTTTATAGGTGTTGGCGTTAAAAAAAATAATAGATTGAAAGTTAAGGATTTAGTAAAAAAGAAGGAAATAGAAACTAAGAAAATAAAGGATTATTTGGATGAAAATAAGAAGAGACTGGACGCCCTTGAAAAAAAGTCCTTGGAAATACTTAAAAAATACGTTAATATGTATAAAAGAAAAGGTTATGTTATAAATGCGTCATTTAGTGGTGGTAAGGATAGTTCTATATCAACACTCCTTGCTAAAAAGGTAATTGAAGATATTGATGTAATATTTATAGATACTGGGTTAGAATACCCTGAGACTTTAAAATTTGTTAAAGATTTTGCCAAAGAATACGATTTAAATTTACACGTGGTAAAGGGTAGAGATTTTTGGAGTGAGCTCGATAGCCAAGGGATTCCTACCAAGGATAACAGATGGTGTAACAGCACATGTAAACTTATCCCTTTAAAAGAATTTTTAAGGAATGAATACGGGGATAAAAATATCCTAACAATTGATGGTTCAAGGAAGTATGAGAGCTTTACAAGGTCAAAATTAGATTATGAAAGAAAAAATGGATATATAGATTTCCAAACAAATGTATTCCCAATACTTGACTGGAATGCCGTTGATGTATGGAGCTACATATATTCAAGAAACATGATGTACAATCCATTCTATGAAGAAGGATTTGAAAGAATAGGATGTTACCTATGCCCTGCAGCTTTAAACAGTGAATTTTTAAGGGTCAAGGAGCTCCACCCCGATCTCTTCAATAAATGGGTAAACTATCTAAAAAAGTATTATGACGAAGAAGATATTTTAAGAGGATTTTGGAGATGGGACGAACTACCTCCAAAGATGGAGGAATTAATAGAAGTGTTGGATAGAAGAGAGGATGAAAATTAATAACTTATATTATTCAACAGTTACGCTCTTTGCCAATCCCCTTGGCTTATCCACATCCCTTCCAAGTTCAACTGCTTTGTAGTATGCCAACAACTGACAGGCAGGGGCATATACAAAAGGACTTACCTCTTCCAAAACATCTGGAACTTTTATTAAATAATCGGTATTTTCCATACCTACTGGGCTAATCCCTACTACTTTTCCATTCCTTGCCTTAATTTCTTCAATATTTGAGATTACAGATTTAAAGAGCTCCGAATTTGAAGGTGGAATCAGAGCCACAGTATCCATATTTTCATCTATTAGGGATATTGTCCCATGCTTTAAAAACCCGCTGCTCATCCCTTCGGCATGTAGGTATGTTATTTCTTTAAATTTCAGAGCTCCTTCCAATGCGTTAGGTAGGTTTATACCCTTTGAAATGAAAATATAATTTTTAACATTTAGGTTTTTTGCAACCTGTTTGATATTTTCCCTTTCTTCTAAGACCTCTTCTATGTAACTTGGGATATTTTCAAGTTCTTTTTTATATCTATCCATGTTTCTGCCGATAACTTCACCGTATTCAATAAACAGCCTGTACAAAATCATTAACTGGGACATGTAGGTTTTTGTTGCACATACTGATATTTCAATACCTGAGCCCATCATAATTGTGATGTCTGCTTCCCTCGTTGCAGTACTACCTAAGACATTCACTATTGTGGCAGTTTTTGCACCTTTTTTCTTTGCGTATTTTATTGTTTTTATGGTGTCATAGGTTTCCCCGCTCTGGGTGATACCAATAACTAACGTTTTTTCATCAACTATACCTTTAATTAAAAATTCTGATGAATCACATGGAATTACCAATTTATTTAACTTAGAAAACCAGTATTCTGCAACCATAGCTGCATGAAGTGAAGTCCCCATAGCAACGATGTAAATTCTTTCATAATCTTTTACAGCTTTTGCCAGCTCCTTAATCTCTTCCCTGCATATCTTTGAAGAATTTTTAATAATCACAGGTTCTTCCATTATTTCCTTCAACATAAAGTGATCATATCCACCTTTTTCTGCACTTTCTATATCCCATTCTATTTTCATTACGTTTCTATCTTTGCTAACGTCTTTCTCGTTGTTATATATCTTGTAAGTTACGTTATTGTTATTATTACTTTTAGAATTATCTTTCTTTAAAATTACAATATCTCCATCCTCCAAAGGAATAATATTCTTTGTATATTCTAAAAACGCAGATATGTCGCTCCCTAAAAAGCATTCTTTATTATTGCTTTCATCCCCTATCCCCATAATAAGTGGGCTTTCATTTCTAATACCAATTAACACGTTTGGAAACTTTTTATTCAATATCAAAAGTGCATAGGTACCATCCAATTTTTTAACTGCATTTTTAACTGCATTTATGTAATCTTCCTCGGATAGAGTTTTGTCTATATATCTCTTTAATTCTTCCTCGATTAAATGCGGGACTACTTCTGTATCAGTGTGTGATTTAAATTTATGGCCATTTTTTATTAAAAAATCCCTTAATTCCTTGTAATTGGAGATTATGCCGTTATGAACTACGCAGATTTCATTTTTACAATCCGTATGTGGATGAGCATTTTCCTTTGTGATACCCCCGTGTGTGCTCCATCGAGAGTGCCCTATTCCTACATTTCCATTAACATCTAAGAAATTCTCTTTTTTAGATACCTCCCCAACTTTACCTATATCCTTTTTTACGATTATGTTATTATTGTTATTATCCTCAATTATGCCGATACCACAACTATCGTATCCTCGGTATTCCAATCTTGTTAGTCCTTTTAATAGAATTTCAGAAGCCTTCCCGTTTCCAATGTATCCAATTATTCCACACATGTTTTCAACACCATATAGATAATAATAAGTAACCTATTTGATTATAAGTTTTTAATAGTTGTTTATATAATATAATATCGATTAAATATTTTTTATTATTATCATTATTACTGGTGAAATTATGAAGAAGATAACACTAATTGGGAGTGAGCTCGCAAAAACAGGTAATGAATTTATTTACGTTGGATTACTTGAGGAGTGCGAGTCATGTAGGTTTAAGAGAATATGTCATAACAATTTGGAAGAGGGGAAAAGATACAAAATAGTGAGTGTGAGGTCTGCAAATCATCCATGTGATATTCATGAAAACGGCGTTAAAGTCGTTGAGGTTGTACCTGCAGAATTTGTAATAATTATCGAGTCGAAAAAAGCCCTTGAAGGTGTTACACTCTCCCACAGTGATATTCAATGCGATAATGTGTTGTGTGAAAACTATCTACTATGCCATCCTGAAGGAATATGTGAAAAGTATAAAGTGGTATCGGTATTAAATGAAAAAATAAAATGCCCTAAAGGGATTTCTGTGAAAAAAGTTGTTATAAGCCCGTTATAATTTTTGAATGTAATCTTCATAGGTTCTTTTTAAAATTAAAGCATCGTATTCCAGCTTTGGGCTTTCACATACTACAATGCCTTCAGCCTCAAAATCCACTAGAACTTTTAGAACATCCCTATAATTAAAATATGATTCATTTATCGGAAGATGTTTTTTCTCTCCACCTTTTCCGAATTCTATTCCAGAAATATGGATGTGCACGTCTTTTATAGCTTTTTTTCCAAGTTCATTTTCTATTTTAACCATTATATTGTAAAATGAATCATAGTTATTTATTTTTCCCAGACTCCTTGCATAAATATGGGCAAAATCTACACAAGGTAGTATTTCGAGCTCCTTTGAAAGGGATATTAACTCGTCAATACTACCGAATTGGGTTATTTTCCCCGTGGTTTCAGGTCTTAGTACTACGTTTATTTTGTTTGTTTTTAAATATTCATCTATTTTTTTGATATTGTCCCTAATGGTTCTGTAAACTTCATCTCTATTTTTTTTAAGATAGTAACCTGGATGGAATACTACGTTCTTACTCTCAGGGTTGTTTTTACTAAAGATTCCCATAATTTTTGCAGAATCAACAATTCGTTTAATACTACTTTCGATTTTTTCAGGATTTTCTGCATTTAAATTTATGTAGTATGGTGCATGAACACTTAATGAAAGCCCAAGAGTTTTGCTTTTCAATTCTTCAGCTTTTTCTTTTTTAATATTGACTCCTCTAACGAATTCAATCTCCATGGCACCTAAATCTATTTTTTTAAGATAGTTAAATGCATCCAAGGTATTTTTTGCATTGATGGGTATTCCTGCTGTACCAAATTTTAACATTATATCCCTTTTAAGTGTTTTATACCGAGCTGCTTAACAATATGAAGTTAATAACTACATAAGGTTTAAATGGGACGTTCATTTATTTCTATATTTTGAATTTAAAAATATTCTAAGTTAATTTGAATAAATTCGTGGCACCAGCTATAGTCGTTCGTAAGTGCGGTGTTATAGTGGTGTTATTTAAGTGTATGTTGTAATAAATCTACCATATTTTAAATAATGTTTTGAAGTATTATTATGAATATAATTACAAGGTGTAAGTATGGATAATTTAAAATATTACTTAGAATTGATTAGAGTAAAAAACTGTATAACTGCATCATTTGGGGCATTTATTGGTGGATTGATAGCCTCTGGATTTGAAACTGGTTTTATGGGTAGTATATTAATGGCTTCATTGGTGGTATTTTTAATTTGTGGGTTCGGGAATGCCTTGAATGATATATACGACATAGATATAGATAAAATAAACAAACCTTCCAGACCTTTACCCTCTGGAAAAATTTCATTAAAAAATGCTTGGTTTTTTTCGTATTTTTTAGTATTTACTGGACTTTTACTATCTTTGTTTAATTTCAACTGTTTTATAATTGCGATAGTTAACTCTCTGGTTCTTTATTACTATGCAAAACGCTATAAACGTAATAAAATTGTTGGAAATTTAATGGTGGCTTATTTAACAGGATCTGTTTTTGTTTTTGGAGGTGCCGCCGTAGGAAATATTGGTATAACAATTATACTGTTCCTTTGTGCAATGTTTGCCACCTGGGCAAGAGAAATAATAAAAGATTTTGAAGATATGGACGGAGATATTAAAGAGAATGTTATTTCCTTGCCTATAAAATATGGTAAAAAATCGCTTTATTTTGCTGCCTTTTTTTTAATGATGGCAGTTCTTTTAAGTCCTCTGCCATATATCATGGGTATGTTTGGGATTATATATCTCATTTTAATAGTTTTATGCGATATTTTGTTTATAAGTACTATAGTTAATCTAATTGGTGGTTATTCGATAAAAAATAATAAAGATAATCCTGCCGACATGTTTGGAAATGCTTCAAAAAGAATAAAATTAATAATGAATCTTGTATTGGTATGCTTTATAATAGGGGCTATTTTAAAGACATGAAATCTTTTATTGGGTTTCATTTTTTAATTTCTTCAATTTTTTCAAATAATGCAGTATTAATATAGTGGAATTCCAACTCCTAAAATACTTTGTACTAACAATCCAGTTACATAACTTACAATGGACGCTATCCAGAGCATTATAACAAAATGCATAAGGGAGCACTGAAGATGCCCTCCATCCATCAATTTTATCAAGTATCCAGAAACCATGGAGTAAAAAACTAATACTGCATACATTAGATATGATACCATTGATAAATCTCCTGGAGACATGATGTTTATGACGCTTATCATTGCCTCAGGAATATCTAAGGTTGTATAGAGGTTAGATACCATCTGGGCGACTCCGTATGAAGCGTATAAAGAGAGTGCCATTCCCCCTCCCAAACCATATATTATACCTGAAAACTGTGCAACACTTTGGTATTTTGATTTTCTTAAGTTTATTATTTTACGGAAGTTAGTTCCAATGATCTCTGATGCTTTTCCAGGGTCACCACCTAAAAATGTACATCTTTCGAACATTTCCGAGAATAATTGGATTAAATAACTACATGTATCAAAACCAAAGTATCTCCATGCCTTGTTGTTATCTATTCTTATTGAAATTCTCTTGTAGAGTCTCTCTAAATCTTTGGTCAATGGTCCAAAGTCGTGTGATGATAAGTATTTTAAGGATTCAGTCATACCTCCTCCTTTTGCACTAACTGAATTACCAAGGGACCTTAAAAAATCTGGGAAGTTATATTCTTTTCTTATAACTAAATTTTCTTCCCTCTGGGCCATATATCCCCCAATTAGAAGAGGAGTAACTCCAGTTGCGAAAAGTATTTGATAAGGTATTTTAACCATCTTCGGTATTTCTGCAATGTATTTTCCCCAAACCAATGTCGTGGTTAGTACTACAGTTAGAATTATAGATATTATTAGCCATTTTTTAAGTTTTAGATCTACAGCTGTGGGTTTTTCTCCAGTGTGCCATAATCTATCGTATGGTAGTTTACTTTTAATACCGTATACCATCAATACCTCTATCAATATGAAACCCAGTAGTGCAAAGGTTACAGTTGTTGTAAAGTCGTATGGCATTAGGAATGGGACTATGACTGCAAATGTTACAAAGAATGCAACAGAAGTAATTGCACTGACATACATTTCTTTAAACATATCCAATGAGTATAATGCCCTCTTGTAGAATGCTGCATAGTCCTCCATAACAATATCCTGTTCGTCTGAGAGGAAGTCCTTTAATTCTTCACCGCTATCCAATGAATATGCCATTCTATCTAAAAAATCTGCAAATTCGTTACTTGGTGTCCTAGTTGCTAGAAACCTACAAGCTTCAGCAAGTGACTGGTTCCATCTCTTTATTAAAACATAAATCTTTTTAGATTCCTCGGCCAGTTGCCCTAATTCTTCTTTTTCTTCTGAAAGCAACTTCATAAGTTCTTTTCTATCCAGATCAGTAATTGAGAGCACACCAAACTTAGTTATAAATATGTGCAATTTTTCATTTATTTGGTTCTTCTGAGTATCGAGCTCTATGTAGGGGTAACCTATAGCACTCCCTACAATTAATAGTGGCAATAGTAGAAATATTAGCCTTACATACCCTGTAAAGTATTTTACCCCCAAAACTGTCAAAATAACTGAAATAATTAGTGAGGGTATGACAAACTTTAGGATGTAGTCCCTAGGCTTTAATCCTACACGAGGTAAAATGTCAAAAAGCACTAAAATCACCTTAGATAGGGAATGGAAGCCCTTCTAATCCCTTTTCATAGAATTTCCAAATTACATCAAGTACTTCGTAGTATCCAAATATCTCTCTTGCTATCATTTCTTCAAGTATTCTTACCCTTAAGTTTAGTTCATCGTAGATTTCCCTTGGATCCTCGTAACCTGCAACTTTTGCAATTTTATCTTCAAGAATGTAACTGTTGTTCAATCCAGTAAAGTTATGTTTGTCCAATTGAGGGTCCCACTCAAAAACACCTCTGGTTATAACCCCATCTACTTCCTTATAATATCCTTCAATTTCTTCAATTCCTACAACTCTTCTTAGGAATTTGCCCTTTGTATAAACTGCCAACTGGAAAATTGCAACATTCAAGTTATCCATAAATGTTAAAGGAATATTGATTGGCTCACCACTAAGTCTTTGAATCATTTTTTTAACATTTGCAGCGTGGAATGTGGATAATACAGGGTGACCTGTCTGCATAGCTTGGAATGCAACAGCCCCTTCAACACTCCTTATCTCCCCAACAATAATATAGTTAGGTCTGGATCTTAGGGCAGCCCTTAATAAATCGAATAATGTAACCCTGCTTTCTTCAGGGCCTCTTTCCCTAGTAAGTAACTGCTGCCATACCGGTTGTGGGGGTTTAACTTCTGCAGTATCCTCACATGAAAATACTTTTGATTTAGGTTTGATAAACGGTAGGATGGCGTTTAGTGTGGTGGTCTTACCTGAAGCAGTTTCACCACATACAAATATACTCATTCCATATTCTAAACAAAGCCATAAATAGGCGGCAGTCTGGGCAGACATCGTACCCCAGCTGATAATCTGGGTAATACTAATTGGAACATCTGTAAATTTCCTAATTGTAAATGAAGGGCCTTTTAATGAAACATCTTGAGAATATATGATGTTAATCCTTGAACCATCTGGAAGGGAACCATCTACAATAGGGGTTGCGTCAGATACTGGCCTACCTATTCTTTCACAAATGTTTTTTAAGTAGTTGGCAAGTTCAATATCATCTTCCCAGGTTATGTTTGTAGGTAACATGTCAAAGATTTTATGGACTAACTGACATCCGTGTGATCCAATTACGTGGATATCCTCAATATATGGATCCCTTCTAATAGGTTCAAGAGCTCCTAATCCAATTAGGTCTCTTTTTAATATGTAGAGATATTTATCCCGTTCCGCCTTCGTGAGATTTATCTTTCCAGAGTTTAGAAACTTGGAGAGGAATTTATTTTTACTTTTCTTCTCAGATCCTACTACATTGGTTACTGTATCATATAGGTTGGTAAGAACTTTCACAAATTCTTCATCGTTTTCAGGTGAATCTCCATAAGGAGCATATTCCAATATTTTATCCAGTATTAGTTGGTATTTTCTCCTTTCTTCGGAGGTTTCTAGCCTAGGTTCTATTACTATATATTTTGTTTTCGTTGTAGGGCTACCATATATGTGAATAAATATGGGATCCCCTATAGGGTAGAGTATGTTCGGATATTTAATCTCCTTCAACTCCCTAGATAGGCTTACCATAAATTCGGGAACCTTTAAGTGTGTTTTTTTGAATTGTTCAACATACCTACGTAAATGAGGATTCCGATTCATGCTGTTACTGAATTCGTCCGCCATCTTACCACCTTTATGCTACCGAGGATATCTCTACCGCAATGCCTAGTTTTGGTTCCACTCTGAATACCATCAATTTCTGGAATGGTCCTTGTGCTAAATTGTATTTTTCAATTTTGACTAAATTTTTAATATTACCACCGAATGTGTAAATTTCAGTTTTAAGTACCATTGTTGCAGAAGACCTAAGTAAAGTTAAAATAGATTCTGGCAGTTCTTTTGGGTTAATTGTGTAAATTATGACTTTGTTCATAGATGCTATTCTTTTAAAAAAAGCCATTAAATCGTTTACTTTTATATCGCTTGCATCATTCACGATGAGTGATGACAAGGAATCAAATATAACTATATCTTTTTCATAAAATGCCCTAGTTTCCATAATTTTCTTTATGAAATCGTCTTTCTGAGTATTGTCTGATATCAAAGGATATACTGGGATATAGAGTAAAGTACCACTTAACAATTTTTTGTTTATATTGTAGTTTAAGGACATCATCTGTTTTACAAATTCTAAAGTTGTTAATTGAGTTGAGGTATATGTGACTGAATGGGCGTTCTGTAAAAAACCATAAGCAAGTCTCTGAGCGATTATTGATTTTCCAGTGGATTCCTCCCCTTCAACAAGAATTATGCTCCCGTATGGAATACCACCCCCCAGCCTTTTATGAATATCATCCCTACTGAGGTTAATTCTTGCAAGTTTCATAAAATCACCAATAGTGAAAATTTACTGAATTTCTGCCATTAATGTTCTTGTAACGCCCTGTTCAGAAATTACCTTTATTTTATGATATCCTGTGTTATTGTAGCTAACATCAATTTTACCCACTTCTGAAGGATCTAAAACGCCATTTAAGTCGTTTAAATCAGCTGTAGAGTCTATGTTCTTAATATCCCCATCAATAATAACTGTAAATACATTACCATTAAATGGAATCTGCGTCTTCCCCGTGTTTTTTACATAAAGGGTAGTTATTCCAGTAGTTGAATTTCTTGGAACATTTGCTGGATCGTTGATGATTTCAAAATCCTGGGATAATTTTGATGATAGGATTTCTCCTTTGTTGTTTATTCCTAATGACAGTTTATGAGTTATGGTTACAAGATTCCCTGAAACTGCGGCAGTGATTATTAAAACACTAACAAATATGATTATTTCTGAAAATACATTAGATGCCATTTAATCACCCAGGTATAACTGAGCACCTACTAAAAATCAAAGAGTATTAAATATGGTTAATTAATTCAAATTATAGAAGTATTGGTTGCCGTATTCTGATACTACACAGATCCTTGCAGGAGCGGTTGCGTTAATGGTTAATGTTACGTTATCCAATGGAGTTATATATATCTTGTTGGAAACTACCCCAAATTTCTTAGGTGTGCCGTTGTATAGTACATCCCATTTTTGAGGTTCAAGAGTTACTGAACCTTCGTTTTTCAGGGTGATATTTATAGTATCTGTTGAATTTACTACTTCAATAATATTTAATTTTTCATTTAATTTATTTTCCAAGTATGTAGTGTGTTTGTAGTAGGCCTCATTTACTTTAACGGAACTTATATCTACCGAGCTGTACAGATATATTGAACAGGCTAGTATTGTGGTTAGTAATAATATTACGCCTGCTGCGGAACTAAATCCCATAGTACTGTTCTGCCCCCTTTTTTATTCTTCTTATCTCCCATTCTATTCTATCAAGCATTTCGCCTGAAATCTTCTTTCCATTCAATCTTTCGATGAACAGTAATGAAACTAGATGGTCGGTAATTGTTAACCTACCTGATTCAGATTCAATTTCATCGTCTTCTACATAGATACCTTTTGAGAACTTTAATAATTTTGATATTGCTTTGTCAGATATCCAGCCTAAATTATAGTAGAAATCTAATACATCAACCATGTTTGAGGATCCCACTCTTTCGTATAAGTATTCAAGCCATTTGAATGCGAATATTATGGATATCGGATCTTCTGGAATATCATCTAACTTGGCGGGTTTGTGTGATTCGAGTAATATTGATGATAGTACTTCAGTATTCATACCATTCCCTCCTTGACGATCTATATTGTGGTTATAAGTTTTGTAATTCTTCAGACCATTTTTTTATTCTAGTTATTTCTCTTTCAACGCTTTCTAACTCATCCATAGGTACTGGTCTTCCACCTAATTTTTCAATATATAGGAGTGAGACCACATGGTCTTCAGGAGTCATTTTGTTTGTGGGCTTCCAGTTTAAATCTTCATGGAAATACTTCAAGTTTTTAGATATTTTTATCAACTTACTTACTACCTTGCTTGATATCCATTTTAAGTTGTAGTAGTAGTCCAAAGTATCGATCAGGTTGCTTGATCCAACTCTACTTGTTAAGAATTCAAGCCATTTGAAGGCCAGCATTGTAGATACCGTATCTTCAGGTAATTCTTCAAGTCTATATTTTTCTTCGGTTACTGGAGTTAAGTCAGATGGCATAATGATTACCTCCTCGCCTGTATGAACTTCTTTAATATTTTCTTCCTTAGCTTTTTGGAGTTCTTTTTCCTTAATTTCTTCTTTCTCTTCTTTTTCCTTTTTCACGGGTTTTTCTTCTACCACTGGTTCTTTTTCCTCTTCTACAGCTTCAGGAGTCGATTCTGGTTCTGGCGGTTTTATTTCTTCTTTTTCTTCGATTAGCCCTTCTACCTTTTCTTCTGTTTTTTCTACTTCTTCTGGATTTTCTGTTTTAATTTCTTCTTCAGAAGATTCTTCTTCCAAATCTCCTAATTCTTTTTTAATATCTTCGGAAACTTTCGTTGCGGAAGATATTGCAGCAACCTTCATCAATGCATCTAGTTTACTACTTAGATCATTAATTTTGGCAGTGAGCTCTTTTGTTTTATCTTCGGATTTCTTGCCAAAATAAAGATCTGTAACACGATTTACAATTTTATCTAACTGTTCCCTTGTTAATCTTCTATTTTTTAAATTATTTTTTAATAATTCAATAATAAATGATGGGACTTTTGTTCTTAAATTGTCCATATATTCTTCCAATTCATCCTCAGTCAAATATTCTTCCATTAGGTCGGAAGAATATTCCATATCTACCTTATTAACCATCTATATCCTCTCCGGATATTGCTTTGGAGATTTCTTCATCTGCAAGCACTTCATTAATAATTTCGTCCAAATCTATGTCGTGCTGCTCTAGGTATATATTTGCAAGTATCACGATATCGTTCTGTAATTCCTTTACCTTTTTTCTGAGGTGATCCGCTTCATACTCTAGTCTTTCAATTTTTTCCATGCTGGTTGCTGTAACTTTTGAAATTCCTATAAATGGATTTATCTGGTTTGAAACTACTTCGTAGAGTGCCATTATGTCCTGGAAATTTTCGTTTATTTTATTTATGTCGTTTCTGAGACTTTCGTTTTCTTTTCTGATATTGGTGACCATCATTTCTATTTTTGGAAATCTTGATTCAAGTTCACTTATTTTGGCGAGAAGTTCTTCATTTGCTGCTGCTAGATCTTCACCAGTATCTTCGATTATTTCCTCATCTATTCTAAATTCTTCCTCAACTTCAAGTTCCTCCTTTTTTTTCCCTTTACTAAATGCTATTTTTTTTTTATTTCTTCAATTATTTCAGAGATGTTTGGCATTTTTTTCACCTAATTATTGAAGAACAGTTACAGCATCAACGAAGGCTGACGGTGCCCTAAAGTCAATTATTCCTGAAGCCCCATATTCGGGAATTACTTCTCCAAATACTTTTTGTCTTTCAGCTATCGGTCCGAGGCTATTGGTGAGGTCGATTGCTATGATAACCTTGTCTCCATAGTTTACTGTAGGATGCGCGGTGCTATTTGTTGAACCATCGGCGTCTTGTAATACTATTAACCCAAATTCTGGATCTGGATAATTATCAGCAAGAGGCCATGCGCCAGTTATGTTAAATATATCTTTAGAGCCACTATCTTCAACATGCTCGATGTATCCTGAGTACACTAAAGATACCTTCCTATCGCCATTTGATAGAGAAACGATCGTGGATGATAGATCAACTTCATCTCCTATGTTTGGAGATACCAGTATTGCCATTTTAGTTATGTTTCCGGAACCATAGCCTATAACTTTAATAACTTGTATTCCGCTTGCAACCTGCTGAGTACTTTGCTGACCTACAATAGATGCCTTATGCTGCAACTTTCCTGCTGTGTTTATAATTACGGAAGCAGCTACTGCTGCAACCAATACGAGTGCAATGAATATAATCAGCGTACCGATACCTACAGCACCCCTCCTATTTTTAAAGAATTTTTTTAACATATATGCTCCTCCTTATCTCAATAAAAAAAATAAGAAATTAAGGGCTTTTAAAGAATATCGGGGTATTTATTGAAGCTGTATGATTCTTGAATCATCTAAGTATGTTGCAGGTGTTGTGAATGATATTATCGCTGGAGCTCCGAATTCTGGGGTTATTGTTCCGGTTATTTCAGATCTTGGGTCCATACTTAATCCGGTTGTGTTCAATGCTATAGCTACGATATCTCCTTTGTTTATAACTGGTGTAGTATTCTTACATGATCCATCTGCATCTTGAATTACTATGATTCCAAATTCTGTGTTTTTTACGCTGTTCCATACATCTGATTCAAATACTGATCCACCGCTTGTTAAGCTATCGTAATCATTACTGGTGTCGTTGTATTTTGCTACTAATTTGGTAGCACCATCGGACATCATAACTACTGCCTGTTCTAAATCGATTGGAGCACTTCCAGCATTTGGAGATATGTAGATTGCGGTGTAGTTTATGTTTGCATTGTTGTGCATACCTAAGACTTGTAGTGTTTGTAATCCACTAGCTACCTGTTCTGTACTTTCTTTACCTGTGCTGGATGCTTTTTGTTGTAAGAATCCGCTTGTGTTAATTAAAACACTTGCTGCAACTGCAGCAACTAATACCATGGCAATAAAGACAATTAAGGTACCAATACCAGAGGCACCTTTTTTGTTCTTTAAGAATTCGAATATTTTCATAATTGTTACCTCCCATTTTCAATGAGGATATTTATTATAGCTTAG